>NZ_JAUBSD010000061.1:0-42992 GCF_036704575.1 Microcoleus sp. K5-D4 | reverse complement strand
ATTGTTCGTAATTCATATTATTCAGCTAATTTTTTCTTTTATTTTACTAGAGCGCTCGCACTTTCGCAAGAGGTCTACTGCATCCATTAAGTCGAATAGGGCATCCCTTGCGTTTCCTAATATCTGATATGTCTGCTTGCGAAATTTCTCAAGTTTCTCCAAACTGATCATGATGAAGCCGATGAGTTTATCAATTATCAGCTTCCATCATTTAGTGGTCAGTCAGCTATGGCTGGCCATTTTTCTTGCTTGACTTATGAATCAATACGCTTGGGTAAAGACAGTGCAGTCGGCTTTCACGATCTGAAAAATAGACACTGCGATTACTTCGTTCGGGAACTCGCAATGACAAAACAACCTTAAATGAACTGTATTAGACTATGGATGACTGTTTTTAGTCTAAACTCCAAATTTAAGATGCGTTTACCCTGAATTGGTGATGTAATTGATAATTGGTAATCGGGAAAGCATACCAATTACCAATTACCAATTAACTAAATATGCAAACAAAAATTTAGGCTGCTGCTGGCGGGGGAGGCGGCGGTACTGTTGCCAACAAAGATGCTAATTCCGGCACTTGCGATGCTAACTTCCAGCCGTCAAAACCCGCACGCCACACCATTACCTGATGTGTCAAACCATTTTGCAGAAGTTGATGCAATTCAAAAGGGCCTGATTGTTGACCGTTGTGGGCAATATACCACTGAGTTTGTATTGGCGGGGGAGGTGGCGGTGGAGTCTGCGATGCTGGTGGCTGCATCATATTTGTCATGTGCTGACCTAGTGCCATCCCCATGCCCAATTCTAATGCTTGATTGCCGCCGCTGGGGTTATTTGCTGATGCTTCTACGGCTTTAGCAGCTTGATATTGGGTATATTGCTGCATATTTCCCAGAAGCCCGATCGAGGCTCGTTTGTCGAGTGCTTCTTCAACTTCTGGAGGCATCGAGATATTTTCAATTAATATCTGAGTTAACTCTAACCCGAACTGCTGGATACTTGGCTCTATGGCAACTCGTACCTGTTCGCCCATGTGGGTGTAGTTTGCTGCAAAGTCCAGCAGGGGAACGCGGGAATTGCCAACCCAATTGGCAAAGGCGCTGACTATTGTATTGCGGAGTTGATCGGTGATTTCATCTACTTGAAATAGTCCGTCAGTGCTGATTAGTTGTTTTAAGAGTTGTTCTGGATGGGAAACTTTAATGTTGTATGTGCCAAAAGCCCGCATTCTCACTGGGCCGAGTTCTGGATCGCGGATAATTACAGGGTTAGAGGTTCCCCATCTCAGGTTGGTAAATATTTTGGTGTTAAAAAAGTAGACTTCTGCTTTAAAGGGAGAGTTGAAACCGTAGGGCCAACCTTTTAAGGTGCTAAGAACGGGTAAATTGCGGGTGTACAGTTCGTGCATTCCCGGAGCGAATACATCGGCAACTTGACCTTCGCTGACAAAGACTGCTATTTGTCCTGGCCGTACAGTTAGTTTAGCACCTTGTTTAATTTCGTTTTGGTGACGCTCAAATCGATAGGCAATGGTGTCGCTGGTATTGTCCAACCATTCGATGATATCGACAAATTCGCCGCGAATCTTGTCAAAGAGTCCCATAGATTTATTTGGGGTTGTTGTTTGATATTAGCTTCAATAGGAGCGATCGATATTCCCGATCGCCATTGTAAAGTTTTTACGTGCGATCGCTGGGGAGGGGCGCGATCGCCCTTGCAGACAATTCACAATTGCGGTTCAATTCCAGCCGATCGCAACTGAGCGCGCAATTGCTCTAATTGGTCTTCGGCGCGATCGGCTCTTTGCCGCTCTTGTTCTGCTGTTTCAGATCCAGATAACAACAGATTCCCTTCACTATCCCACCAGCGCAACCAAGGTAATTCCACATTTTGATACATTCCTTGCCAAATTCCCAATTCCACTCCTAACGGTGCGATCGGATAATGACCGCGCTCGTTTGCAGCAACTAATTGATACCTATCTTCGATCAGGTGATAGACTTCAACGCTAGCCTTAGTTACTTCATAAATTCCGTAAAATGCCGGATGGATGACATTTTCATAAATCCAGAATTTACCCGGCTTAGTTTCCTGTTGACCCGATCGCAATAAAGGCGTTCTGTCCCGTTCTTCTGCCCCATTGCCCGATACAAATTCTAACACAATTAACGGTGATACAAACTCTTGCCACATCACATAAGAACGGCGCAATAGACCGTCAATTGTTGGCGGGACATTAGGTACATAAAACCAGTCCGGTGCTTCCGCACCCCGTTCTAGCGGCTCAGTTAATCGCCAGTAAATGCCGCAGTCTTGACCGATGCAATAGTTACCGTCAGCGTGGATTCTTTGCAAAAAGGGAGTAATTGAATCGGTTAATAGAATGCTTTGGGGATGTTCTTGAAAGTTTTTCACAAAAGTGCCGTCGGATTCTGGTAATTGAGTGTGATCCGGCCAGCCTGCGGGATTGTTTTCGACATCGAGGGTGAATTTCATAATTTTATTTTGATTGCAGGCATTGTTGGAGCGAGATTGTGATTGTAGGCGAACCCGATACATCTAACTCATGCCTCTATCTCCCAATCTTCCAGACGCAAACCCTCAACAGGGCTGAACTCGCGGGTATTGTGAGTTACAAGAATTAGGTTGTTGGCAAGAGGAATAGAGGAAATCAAAAGGTCATTAGGGCCAATGGGTGTTCCAGATGCAGCTAATTGAGCGCGAATTTGACCGTAAATTAGGGCAGACTGGTCATCAAAAGGAAAACTTACAAACTCATTGAAAAAACGTTTTAGTCTAGCTAGATTGCTATCTTGACGAGAACTTTTAAAAGCACCCCAGTAAAGTTCGGCTTTAACTACAGAGCATCTTGCTACATCACCTGACCGCATCATTGCTAGTCGGCGAGATACCGATGAGTTGCGGTCGGGATTTAACAAACGGATGCAAGTATTGGTGTCTAAAAGATAAATCACAGCAATTCTTCCCGGATTTCATATTCCAACTGCTCAGGACGAACAAGCGGTTCTCCCTCCCAGCTTCCTATTACTGTCTCAAAAAAACCGGGCGACCAGCCTAAATCTTCGGGTGTTTTAGCCTCAGTTGCAATTGCTATAGGCTGGAAAATTACAATAACTTCCAAATCTGTATCTTTGATACCACCGGGGATTTGCAAATGCAACATCCCGTCGGAACCAACGCGCGATCGCACTTTAATACTTTGCATAATTAACCCGCTAAATTTGCTTTCTAAGCTGTTCATCATTTAAATTTTAGAGGCTATCTAAGGCAGTAAAGGGTTTCAGCCTCTGAAACACCCAGTTTAAATGCTAAACAGCTTATTCTAGTTTAAACAGCATAGGTTGGGCCAGTAAAACGAACCCAACAAATAATGCCGATCCGGGTTAACGCAAATTCCAGCTACACGCGCCTGCAACCCGCCGCGCGCACCCAGCCAACCCCAGCAACCTGAAGCGCAGGTGAGGCAATCCCCCTGCAGCCCCCGCTTCTCGACGCGGTACAATAAATGCAATCATACTTAACGCTTATATTGAAAAGGCTACACACAACGCCACAGGAGACAACTGACGCATGGGTAAAGTAGTTGGCATTGACCTCGGAACAACAAACTCAGTAGTAGCCGTCATGGAAGGCGGCAAACCGGTTGTGATTGCCAATGCAGAAGGGATGCGGACAACTCCCTCGGTAGTCGCTTTCACAAAGGAAGGAGAACGCCTTGTCGGACAGATGGCCAGACGCCAGACTGTTCTCAACCCGCAAAACACCTTTTACGCCGTCAAGCGGTACATCGGACGCAAATATACCGAACTGACTCCAGAATCAAAGCGCGTCCCTTACACAACTCGCCGCGACGAGAACGGGAACATCAAAATCAAGTGTCCCCGCCTGAAAAAAGATTTTGCCCCAGAGGAAATTTCGGCGATGGTTTTGCGGAAACTGGCCGATGAAGCCAGCCGCTATCTGGGACAAGAGGTGACGGGGGCTGTAATTACTGTTCCCGCTTATTTCAATGACTCGCAGCGACAGGCGACGCGGGATGCTGGACGAATTGCCGGACTTGATGTCAAACGGATTTTAAATGAGCCGACAGCGGCTTCTTTGGCTTACGGTTTGGACAGGCGAGAAAGTCAAACTATTTTAGTGTTTGATTTGGGCGGCGGTACTTTTGATGTGTCGATTTTAGACGTGGGAGACGGAGTATTTGAAGTCAAAGCAACTAGCGGTGATACTCAATTAGGCGGTAATGATTTTGACTCCAAAATTGTGGATTGGTTGGCAGAACAATTCTTAGAAAAAGAAGGAATTGATTTGCGACGCAACCGGCAAGCTTTGCAGCGCTTGATCGAAGCGGCAGAAAAAGCCAAGATTGAGCTGTCGGGAGTCGGTGTCACTGAGATTAATTTGCCGTTTATCGATGCGAACGAAGACGGGCCTTTGCATCTGGAAACGCGACTAACTCGCGGTCAATTTGAGGGGCTGTGCACAGATTTGGTGCAGCGGCTGCGGCGTCCGGTGAAACAAGCTTTGGCTGATGCAAGTTTGAGTCCTTCTCGCATTGATGAAGTTGTGCTAGTCGGCGGTTCGACTCGCATTCCTTTGGTACAGGAAGTTGTTCGCAACTTGATTGATAAAGAGCCGAATCAAAATGTGAATCCCGATGAAGTTGTGGCGGTGGGAGCGGCAATTCAGGCGGGGATTTTGGGAGGCGAGGTCCGCGATGTGCTGCTGTTAGATGTAACGCCGCTGTCGCTGGGTTTGGAAACTATCGGCGGTGTGATGAAAAAACTGATTCCTCGGAATACTACTATTCCCGTCAGGCGATCAGACATTTTTTCCACTGCTGAAAACAACCAAACTGTGGTAGAAATTCACGTAATCCAAGGGGAACGGGAATTAGGCCGAGATAATAAGTCTTTGGGACGGTTTAAACTAACTGGAATTCCGCCAGCGCCGCGAGGGATTCCGCAGGTGCAAGTAGCTTTTGATATTGATGCTAACGGGATGCTGTTGGTGACTGCTTTGGACAAAACTACCGGCAGGGAACAAAGCATTACTGTGCAAGGTGCTTCGACGCTGACTCAACAAGAAGTGAATCAAATGATTCGCGATGCGGAACAGTTTGCTCAAGCTGATAAGTTGCAGCGGGAAAGGGTAGAAAAACGCAATCGCGCTGAAGCTTTAGCTTATCAAGCGGAGCGGCAGTTGCGAGAGGTAGCGCTCGATCGCGGAATGCAGTTTGCTCAAAGAAGTCGCCAGCGAATTGAAACTTTAATTCGGGAATTGCGAGACAGTTTGGAACGCAATGATGAGCGGGGAGTTGACCAAGTTGGTTCGGATTTGCAGGATGCTCTTTACGATTTGAGCCGAGAAGTTTCCGCGTTTGCGATGGATGACGATGATGACGATTTCTTTGAGTCTGTGAAGCGGACTTTTACGGGCGACGGTACGAAGCGGCGCAGCGATGACAGCAGCTATTATACCAATGCTAAGCCGTACAGGCGATCGACTGTCGATCCAATTCCCGATCGCCCATATGATCGCAGCGGCGATCGTATGGGCGATCGTATGGGTGATCGTATGGGCGATCGTATGGGCGATCGTATGGGCGATCGTAGAAGCAGTGCTAATCGCCCCACTCGCCCTTATCAAAATCAAAGCGACGATTGGGATGATGACGACGATTGGCTCTAATTAGTGGTTAGTCATTAGTCCCTAGTCATTAGTCCCTAGTTTGAAGCAGGGAAGCAGCATGACTAATGACTAATGACTAATAATTAATAACTAATGACTAATGACTAATAACTAATAACTAATGACTAACTATGCAGAATTTTCGCAATTACTATCTAATTTTGGGAGTACCCAAAGATGCCACGGCTGATGAGATTAAGAAAGCCTATCGACGGCTAGCCAGACAGTTGCACCCTGACGTAAATCCGGGGGATAAATCGGCTGAAGATAGGTTTAAGGATATTAATGAAGCTTACGATATTCTTTCCGATATTGACAAGCGAGCTCAATACGATCAGTTTAGTAAGTTCTGGAAACAAAAGGGATTTCAAGGCAAGCCAGGGGTGCGACTTCCCAATTTCAAAACTTGGGGAAATGGTAAAGCTACCCGCAAAAAACCGGCCGAAGATGTCGATTTTAGCGATTACTCTGATTTTAATAAATTTCTCGATCAAGTGCTCGGAAGGCGCCGGGAAGTGAGGATGGCGACAGCGAATGATGCACCGCGAGTAGACTCCTATGAACCGTGGAGTACGGCTTCTAAGAAAACGAGTTATGTAGCTAATTCTAGGGAAGATAGAAGGGATGTGGACGATCGCGAAATGCGACGAGAAACAGTCGATCGCGAAATGCGACGGGAAACAGTCGATCGAGAAATGCGACGAGAAACAGTCGATCGCGAAATCAGAAGGGATATAGCCGATCGCGAAATGCGACGGGAAATTAGGGAAACAGTCGATCGCGAAACGAGAAGAGACATTGAGGCCAGGCTAACTCTGCCTTTGGAAAGGGCTTATTCGGGCGGTACTGAGCGAATTCGTCTGGAAGATGGGCGAGCGATCGAGGTAAATCTGCCTCCTGCTATGGTATCAGGCCAGCGGATTCGCTTGCGAAATCAAGGTATTGGCGGGGGAGATTTATATTTGAAAATCACGGTTTCTCCCCATCAATTTTTTCGATTGGAAATGTCGGATGTTTGCTGCGAATTGCCACTGACTCCCAGCGAAGCGGTGTTAGGCGGAGATATTGAAGTACCGACGCTGGACGGCTTGGTAAAGATGAAATTGCCACCGGGAGTAACGTCTGGAAAGCGGTTGCGGCTGGCTAACAAGGGCTATCCGACGGGAAATGGTGATCGGGGCGATCAATTGGTAGAAATTCAGGTGTTAATTCCCAAAGAAATTAGTCAAGAGGAACGGGAATTATACGAAAAGTTGCGGCAGGTTGAGTCTTTTAAACCGCGTCAGGATTTATCGGTTTAATGTAGAGTAAGCAAGGCGCCAGTTTAATTTTGTAGGGGCGCAATAATGCGCGCCTTACTGCTAATTGTGTACGAAAAATTAGGAGATGCTTGGCTAAATTTTACTGACATATCACATTTAGCCACTTGGCTGTAAATAGATGATATCAAATCCGTGGGTATACCAATTATTCCTCTTATTCCTCAATCCTGAATCGCATAAGTAAAATTACTGTTGTGATTATTCCTGAACTAGCAGAGAATTAACAATAAGGTAATTTTCCCACAATCAGGAGCAGTCGGCAGCGATGACTCAAATGCCCCCTCAATGCAACAATCTGCAAGAACAAGTTGACTCTTTACTGCAACTGCTGCGTCAGGAATCTTCTTTGCGACAACAAGATATCACGGCGGTACAAGCTTCTCTGAAAAAGGCAATTTCTCCTGAGTTTGAAATTGTGTTTGCTGGCGCTTTCAGTGCGGGAAAATCGATGCTGATTAATGCTTTGCTGGAGCGGGAATTGCTCTACAGTGCAGAGGGACACGCGACAGGTACGGAATGTTATATCGCCTTTGCTGAGCCGGAACAAGAGCGCGTTGTTCTAACTTTTTTGAGCGAGTTTGAGATTAGCCAGCAAGCTTCTGTGCTTTGCCATCAGTTAGGTTTAACGACTGAACTTAATATTAATCAAACAGATGTAGTGTCGCTGTTGTCTCAGGGATGTAACATAATTATTGAAACGGAAGGCGGCGAAAATAAATCCGAGGTAGCCAAAAAAGCTAAGGCTTTGATGCTGCTGTTAGAAGGTTTTGAGGCAAATCGCGATCGCATCCAAACTCTCGAAAACGCTACCTATTCGATGGAACAGTTTAACTTTTCTAATCTCAAGGAAGCTGCTAGTTATGCCCGTCGTGGTAGCAACAGTGCTGTACTCAAGCGAGTTGAATATTACTGTTATCATCCTTTGCTACAAGATGGCAATATTATTATCGATACGCCGGGAATTGATGCGCCGGTGCAGCGGGATGCAGAATTGACTTATGATAAGATTGAAAGCCCGGATACTTCGGCAGTTGTCTGCGTTTTGAAAGCAGCTTCGTCTGGGGAAATGACGACGGAGGAAACCGAGTTGATGGAAAAGACACGGGGAAATCCGGGAATTCGCGATCGACTGTTTTACATTTTCAACCGCATCGACGAAACTTGGTACAACACGCAACTGCGACAGCGCTTAGAAAATCTGATTAATTCCGACTTTCGCGATACTGCGAGAGTTTATAAAACTAGCGGATTGTTGGGATTTTACGGGAGTTTGATTCGAGGGACAACAGGGCGCGATCGCTTTGGTTTAAATACAATCTTTGCCAGCAGTCAAGGGCGAGTTTCTGGAGATGATAAATTAGATTCAGAGTTTCTCGGTAATAGTGAAGAAACACCGCAATTTGTCAGCGAGTTTAACCGATACTGTGCGAATTCCGGCAAGCTATCTCCGAGCAAATTTCGCATTTCAGTGAACAGCTACGAAACACCAAATGAAAATTACGTGCGGATTCTTGCAGAACAAGGACAACCATTAATTGCTCAATTAATTCAAGATAGCGGTATCGAAGATTTTCGCACAGCCATCACCCGTTACCTCACCGAAGAAAAACGCCCGCAACTGTTCAAAAATCTCGCTGACGATTTAGAAGATTTGTGCATTCAACTGCGGAAACATTACCAAACAATTCAGCGGAACTTGGACAGCCAGCCCCGGGAAATTGAAGCCATGAAAGCACAGGAACTTTTGCGGCTAAATCAAGAATTGCAGCAAGTCGGACAGGATTTTAGGGAACATATCGCCGAAGAAGTCAATGAAATGATTATGAACAGATGCGATATTTTCGATACAGACTTTCGGCAACTGCAATCTCGGATGATCCGGCGCTTGGATGAATTGTTAGACGGATTTTCTGTTGAGGCAGCTTACGGACGCACTTTGCGGAATCATCCCCGCAATGCGACAGCACCTTTAATTGCTGTTTTAGTAGAGGCACTTTACTATTTAGCCAATCAGTTGGAAGATATTTTAGTAGAGGCTACTAAGTCACTGGTTGATAATTATTTCCAGTATTTGAAAGATAGCGTTCGCAAGTCAGAATACTATCGATTACTTTATCGGTTGTTGGGGAACGACGGGGGAATTGAACAGCAGTTAGAGGAGTTATCAAAGCGGGTTTCTGATGCTTTGGTAAATGCGGCGGGCGTTGAGTGCGATCGCTACGTGCGAGAAAGTCCCCGTTTTTACGACGAAGGCACATTTTCGATTTATCAATTCCGGGAAACATTGCAGCAAACTTCTCAAGGTTTCGACTGCGAAAACATGGTGGACGCCCAACCGGCAATTCGGCAATTATTGCGGCTGGATTTTGAGCCGAAAGTATCTAGAACTATTCGGCAAACTTTCCGCCAAACTGTCAACCAAACGCTGAAAGAGCATTTGTTGCCGCTGGCCCAAAAGCAAGCTGATGATATTTTGCAGAAATACAGTCAAGCCCGCGATTATTTGGAGCAAACTTTGGCACAGGAAGCGGAGGAAAAGATTGCTGGGAATCTGCGGCGGCAAGCCGAGAATGAGCAGAAGATTCAAGAGTACGAGCGGGCGGTTTCTGGGATTAATCGTTGTTTGCAGGCGATGAAGTTGCACGAGCATTTGTTGCCTGTAATTGGACAAAATGATAGCGTTTCGGTGGATGGTGAATGATTGAAAGGTGGGCGAATTCTATTCGCCCGGTCTCTTTATTGTGTGTATAATGCTATAATAGCCAACAAAGAGCGACTTTAATCCTATGAACATTCGCGAAAAAGTTTTAACAATAATCGAACAACTTCCAGAGGCTAAGTTAGAAACACTTCTGAACCTAGCCCTATTCTTTAAAAGTGGAAAAGAACCTATTCAGCCGATGCTTGTATCCCAAGCTTATCAAGATTGGCTGAGTGCGGAAAATGACATTTTTGACGAAATATTTGCCGACTGAGCCATCAAACATCCGCGTTCATTCGCGTTCATCTGCGGTTAAAACTCATCGCTAAAAAACCTATTAGGTGAGAGATCAATATGGAAGATAAATTTGATTTTCACAACTGCGGTAATGAGGATGCTTTATCTTTCGGTAACGCAATGCTTAAAGTTGAAAAACTCAAGGAAACAGTAAATGGAGTTTTGCCTGAATATGGGTTAGGAGAGAAACTAACTCACTTGTTGAATCAACAAAAACTCTACATTTATGTAGGTTCAAATACTGACGAACAACCTAATGCTTATGAGAACTGGTTTGGTGAAGGTATAGATTGTGAAATTCTCAGAGTGGGTGCTAATGGCTGGAAGAAAGGAAAGATGAAGCTTAAACTCAATGTCACTATAGAGTTTTGTCCAGACGAACCAGAAGTTGAAGAAACACCAGAAAACAACGAGTCAGAAACTAGCAAACCCGAATCCCCCCTCGATGATTTGCGTCGCCAACTTCTCAATCAAGAAAACTTACCCAGCTAATCCATCAAACATCCGCGTTAATTCGCGTTCATCTGCGGTTAAAAATCATCATGTCTAAAACCCCTAGAATCCCCATTCCCCCAGAAGTCAGAAAATACGTATTTACTCGCAATAAATACCAATGCCAAAGCTGCGGCCACACCAAACTAGAAACCCAACTGACGATCGATCATATCATCCCCCTAGCGCGCGGCGGCAGCAACGACATCAGCAACTTGCAAACCCTCTGCGGCACCTGCAACCAAAAGAAAACAGACAAACTAGACCCCCGCTTCCGCCGTAACTTTGACCTGTAATATCCTCCATAACATCCGCGTTAATCCGCGTTAATCTGCGGTTAAAAACTTCTACCATCTATAATACCGATAAGGATCGTCCCCATTCTCAAAATCCGTTCTGTAATCCCAGTGATAAAACTCCCGACTCGAACCGTTAAACACAGAACCATCCGCCTTAAAACTCGCCCCTAAATTAGCCAAAATCTGAGCATTTGCCCTGGTTTGCCGCCAGCGAGTAAAACGCAAATAAGTCTTAGTATCAGCATCCAAACTGTCCGGTTCAATCTGAGAGAAAATCGCCACACCCTTGCCCACTTGTACCCGACTTAACAACCCGTCAGCACCGATTTCTCCCCCAGACTTAATCAACCAAGTATCATAAAAAGAGCGCGATCGCAAATCTGAGGCACTAACCCCCTTCACCTCATCCCAACTCGGAACCGCCAGCGAACCCCCAAAATCCTGCGCTTGCTGCAAACCCACGCCCAAACCCGCAGCAGGCACTTGACGCGGCAAGAAAAACGCCTTTCCGCCAGCATTCAAATAACCGCGCAAATCTGCATCTTTCAGATTCGCTTCTCTCCCCACAATGACCAAACCAACATCATTAGAAAGCGAACTAGCGCGCTGATAAATTACCCCCAAACTGTCCAACTTTTGGGCATCTTCATCTCCCCCAATTAAAACCACTTGATCCGGCTTTCCAAGTACCGGAGAATTCATCCCGTAACTCACAATTTGTTGCACTAACTGCGCCGCCCCAGCATCTACAGAATAATGGTCTTCCAAATCCAATTCGTTTAAAATTAGCCGCCCTTTTCCGTAATCCAATTCCATCAGCGGCGAATAAGCTAAATCAAACTCAGATTCCAAAATGGGACGCCAACCGCTGCGGTGCGGCTTCTCAATTGAAGCGCTGCTGACACCGCCGCGATTTCCCCAACGCCAGCCGTACCAAGGTTTATTTGCCGGACTCAAATTAGGGCCAGTTTGGATCGTATCTGGATAAGCTTCAAGCAGCGTGCTTTCCCCCACCCAATCCCGCAAATCTTCACTGTCTAAACCGTTAATTGCCGGATGTTTGCTGTCAACTGGATAAGCGCGGCGGCTGACGTGGGCAGCAACCCGGAAACCCGTATTTTCCAGCCATTCCCTGCGCTGAGGAAACACAATTACTTGGCCGCCGTTCCTCACAAAACTTTCTACACTTCCCGGCAAATTTTCCCCGCTTGAAAACGCTTCCCTACCGATAATTAATAGCGATGAAACTTGCGAACCATTCCACGGTACAAGCTGATAACCTAATTGTTTTAACATTGCCGATGTTTTGCCGACTGGATCGAAAATTGTCACCGAATCTTTGATGTTGGATTGTTTGGGAAAAACGCGGAAATCAAATGTATCAGAATGCGAGCGATCGCCCACCCGTGCAGTCAAGCGTATTTCGCCGTCAGCCTTGCTAGAAATGGTATTTGGCAATTTTACGTCTATTGGGAAAAACAGCGTCTCTGCCGCCTCAATCATCCCTTTTCCCTCGCCTTTTTTTACTTCTTTTCCCTTCACCAAAACTCGCCAATTAAACGTAAATTCTTGCGGCGTTCGCCTATCGTTAATTAACACTACTTGCTTGGCCACTTTTCCGCCCACAAACAAATTGTGATCTTTGGCAGTAAAAACCGGGCTAGCACCAGCAATCCAAGCCAAAGTCGAGCTATTATTATTCATAATTGCCTCGCCCCCAGGATGAACAGTGTAAGCTTCGGGCTGCAAATAATTCAAAAGATTATTCGAGACTTGCTTCAAATAAACTCCCCGGCGACCCGGTTGAAAGGCCCCAATATCCACCTTTTTTCTGCCTGCTTCGGAAACTTCCCAACCATGTCCGTCATTCCAAGGAATCATCCCCCCAGACATTCCAAAAGTCCGCCAACTCCGCCAAGTATTTGTACTGAATAACTGCTGCAACTTTTGAAAAGCTGGGGCAAAATCTAATTCTTTTTTTAAATGCCAGTTTTGATACTCCTGACCCTTGACAAATTGCTCGCGAATTTTAGCTTTATAAGCGGCAGTTTCCAACTCGTAAGCCTGCTTGCCAAAATAAATGGCCGCAAACTCAGTCATCCAAGGTTCGCTGAGAATCACCTGACCAAAACCTTTGCGATTCCGCATCATTGTTGCGTGCAGAGGAGTCCCAAACTCGACTGCCATGTAGGGCTTTTCCCCGGTTTTGCTCCACTCAGAAATCCACTCTTCCCGTTCTTGCAAGGGAATCATATTTAAATAAGAATTCAGCGCATAAACATCGCCGAAGTGGGCGCCTTGGTGTACCATCACAGGTCTGGTTGGGTCTGCCGATTTAATAGTAGCTAAAGCATCATTTCCTAGGGGAGTGTTGACCCGCAAACGCTGGTTTTCCGGGGGACTGAGAGTTCCTTCTACTTTGCTTTTGCCGATGCGACGGGGATTTAGGTCGTCAGCGTTGCCGAAAAAATTAGGACTTGTCGCCCACATTAATACTGATGGATGATTGCGGTAGCGGCGCATTTCAGTCACCATTCGGTCTTTCCAGCGGTTTTTCCACAGGGGGTTCTTCCACTTGCCATTCCAAGCGATAGGACTAATGTCTAAAGCGGGAGCCATAATGGGAAAACCTTTGAGGTCTGCTCTTTCGGAAAACAACTCTCGGAAGTGCCATCTACCCCGTTCGTCGTGATTCCAAGGCCACATTTCTGTTATGTTAAACCCGGCTTTGACGTAGCCATCAATTAGGCTATCTGCAACTTCTACTGTGCCGCCTTGCCAAGTATCGGAGTGCAAGATTGGTCGCAGTCGAATTTCAGTTCCGTTTAAGAAAAATTTGCGCCCTTCTATCCAAAATTCGCGGAAGCCAAAAGGTTGGTTGTATTGTGTGTCAATGCCGCTGCCTTTTACTTCTAATTGCAGGGTGTAAAGGTTTGGTTGCCCGAGATCCCAAAGACGGGGATTTGGCCAATTCCAATGAACTTGAACGGTTTGAATTGGTTTAGCTTTAACGTTGGTAGTGGCGGTGAATTTTTGTTGTACTTTGCCTTTTTCGTCGAGCATTTGCGCGATTATTTCTACTTGACCGTTTTGGGCAACGTCTTTGAGTTCAACATCTAATTTAACTTGCTTTTTTCGGGTGGAAGTTTGGACGAATACGTCCCTAATTAGCGGGCCTGGAGGAAGGCTCAGAAGCCTTACTTCGCCGATTATTCCCCGCGATTGCAACTTTGATTTTTCTGTGTAGATTTCTGTGGGACCCATGATGACGGCTTTTTCCTTTTCATCGGATACTGCCACCACTAAAATAGATATGGTGTTTTGACCTGGTTTTGCTGCTTTGGTAATTTCAATAGTGCCGTAGGGCCAGGGGATTTGACCGCAGTTAATGCCGTTGACAAAGATGACTGCATCGGTGCTGACTCTGGCTAAGTCGAGAAAAATTCGGCGGTTTGTCCAGTCGCCGGGAAGGTCTATATTTCTCTGATACCAAGCTTTTGATAGTTGTTTACTGTTGAAGTTTTCCCAATCTTTGCCGTTGCCGCGAGTGATGATTCCGGGTACGGATTCGTTGTTTTCTTTTTGCCAATCTCCGGGCACCGAGATGGAGCCCCAATTTGGGGAGACAGGGGGGTTTTGGGGGTTGCCAACTGCGGGGACAAATTGCCAAGTTCCGTTGAGATAGATTTGCGATCGTTTGTTGTCGATCGCCCCGACGGCCAGGGTGGTAAGATTGGGGAAGCCGATCGATATCGCTGAGTTGCTGGCGAAGTTGGGATTTTGCAGCGCGTAACCGACGAATCCAAAGAGGGTGGCGGCTGCGAAAAATAATCCGATAATTTTGGCCAGCTTGTGATTCACTCGCTTATTGCTCCCAGAAATTAGATAATCTAATCTGTCCCTTGATCTATGATAGCAGTTGATTTAGCAGAAATTCCCGTGCCAATCTGTCTCTGGGAAGATGGCACAGAGCCGACAAATGTGGTTTTGTATAGAAAAAATAAATACTTAGTTTTAACTAAGTTTTAACAAGGTTGTTTCATAGACATAAGCAATAGTGCGATCGCGCCATCGCTACAGGTCAAAAAAAATGAGTCCGTTTGAGGTCTTGCCCTTACCCATTAAATCTTACAGTATTGCTACATTTAGCGCCGGCACGGCTTTACTGCTGACAACTCTGTTACTGTTTTCCTTCCAGGCAGCTCCTGCAATCTTACTTTTGGCGGCTGCAATGGTCATCGCTTGGTATGCGGGCTTAAAGTCCGCAAAACAAGAACTAGAAATAGAACGTAATATTATTTCCAAAGTAATTGACACGACGGCTTGCTTGATTGTAGTTCTAGACAGCCAAGGACGGATTGTCCGGTTTAACCAAGCTTGCGAAAAAACTACTGGCTACTCGACAGCAGAAGTAATCAATAAATATCTTTGGGATTTGTTTTTAATTCCAGAAGAAACCGAGCCAGTTAAAACTGTTTTTACAAAGCTCAAGCTCGAAAATTTTAACAGCCAATATCAAAACTATTGGCGCACTAAAAATGGGCAGAAGCGCTTAATTTCTTGGTCTAATACTGTGACCCTAGATGGCGATGGCTTGGTGGAATATGTGATAGGAACTGGTATTGATATTACCGATCGCAAAGAAGCAGAAATAGCCCTGGCTTTATCCTACACTAACCTAGAAAGCCACGTCAAACAACGCACAGCAGAACTGACAGTAGCTAAAGAAGCCCTGCAAGCTCAAGAAGAACGATTTCGCTGTTTAAGTTCCTGTTCGCCTGTCGGCATTTTTATGGCAGATTTTGAGGGGCGCTACACCTATGCCAACCCTCGCTGTCAGGCTATTTGCGGCTTAAGTTTGACAGAAATTTTAGGAGACGGTTGGGAGAATTGCATTCACCCGGAAGACAGCGATCGCGTATTGAGCCGATGGCTGGATTATACTCGGCAAGGTGGGGAATATGCGATCGAGTATCGCCTGCAAACACCACAGGGGATTGTGCGCTGGATTAACGTTTGTTCCTCGCCGATGTTTTCGGACTCCGGCGAACTCATCGGACACGTGGGCACGGTGAGAGATGTCACGGAAAGACAACAGGCGCAAACAGCTTTGGCAAGCAGCGAACAGCAACTGAGAAGGCTGCTAGAAAATACGCCAGATATCATTATCCGCGCTGACAAAGAACTGCGTTATATTTATGTCAATCAAGCAGTTGAAAGAACCCAAGGAAAACCGCTTTCATTCTTCTTGGGCAAAACCAGTCAAGCAATAGGAATGTCGCCGGAACAGTGCCAGATGTGGGAGGAAACCCTGCACAAAGTGTTAGAAACAGGTCGAGAAGAAATCATCGAATTTCAGGCTTCCTCAACCAACGGCATCCGAAGTTATCAATCGCGGGTAGTTCCAGAATTTGACCAAAATGGCGTAGCAGAATCGGCTTTAATTGTCGCCCGCGATATCACAGAAATAAAACTTGCAGAAACTCAAAGATTGCAGTTAACAATCGAGCAAACAGCGAGGGAAAAAGCGGAAATAGAACAGCAGCGCTCGGCCTTTTTAGCAGAAGTCAGCAAAATGCTGGCTGATGCGTTTGACGGGGAAACGGTGCTGCAAAAGGTAGCAGAATTAGCAATAAATTCGATCGCCGACGGGTGCTGCATTCATTTGACCGAAAGCGACTCAAAAGTGCGTCGAGTCGCTGCAGCTCACGCCGAAGCCTCTATAGTTGATAGTCTGAATAACTTGAGAATCCGAAGTTTGAGCGCTGACAATGCTGTTAACGGCTATCCCCTGGTAATCCGCAGCGGAAAATCCGAACTAATTACCGAAGTGGATGAGGAGATTTTAGCAGCAGGAGCGGAAAATGCTGCAGAAATGGAAATATTGCGATCGCTCAATATCGGATCTCACGCTTGCGTACCGCTGAAAGCCCGCGGGCGGGTAATGGGTTCCATCACTTGCTTTACCTCGAAGTTGGGCCGCCGCTACACTGCAGAAGACATGGCAATGCTAGAAGATTTAGCATACCGCGTGGCGATCGCCCTAGACAACGCCAGACTTTACACAGAAGCGCAGGAAGCACTATCTCAAACATCGCAATCCTTCGCCTTAATTGACGCGCTGTTAGAAGCATCTCCCCTAGCGATTTGCTTTCTGGATCGCGAAATGCGCTTCATCCGTATCAATCAAGTTTTAGCAGAACTCAACGGTTTGCCGATAGAACAGCATCTCGGCCAAGACTTCCGGCAATTGTTGCCAGAACATGCAGCCAAATTTGCGCCGATAATTCAGCAAGTTTTAGAAACCGGCCAGCCTGTTTTAAACTTAGAAATGAGCGGCGAACCTGATGGAAAACCCGGATATTTCGGCTACTGGCTCGCCAACTACTACCCAGTAAAAAATGAAAGGGCAGAAATAATCGGAGTCGGCCTAATTATCACAGATATTACCGCAGAAAAACAAACTGAATTAGCTTTGCGGGAAAGCGAAATGCGATTCCGCAGCGTGGTAGAATCTAACATGATCGGCATCGGTTTCTGGGATGCCAGCGGCGAAGTTACGGACGCTAACGACGCCTTGCTGGAAATGATTGGATATACAAGAGAAGACTTAGCTTCGGGACATATCCGCTGGCTCGAACTTACGGCGCCGGAATATATAGAACTCGATCGCATCGCCCTCGCGCAAGTCGAAGCATCAGGAAGTTGCGCGCCTTTTGAAAAAGAATATCTCCGCAAAGACGGCACGCGATTCCCAGTTTTAGTCGGCGGCGGAAACTTCCAAGGATGCAAAGACAAAGGAGCATTCTTCGTACTAGATATCACCGATCGCAAACAAGTCCAAAATCAGGTCCGAGAAAACGAAATACGCATTCGTCGCCAACTAGCAGAACTCGACTTAGTTTACAACACCACACCAGTCGGGCTGTGCTTTCTCGATACCAATTTGCGCTACATCCGCATCAACGAATGCCTCGCTCAGATCAACGGGCGATCGATCTCAGATCACATCGGGCGCACCGTTAGAGAAGTAATTCCCGAAATGGCCGATATGGTAGAGCGGATTTACCGCCAAGTGCTGGCGACGCAAACCCCCGTGCTTGACTTGGAAGTTAAGTCCGCAACCAAGCAACAGCCAGGAGTTGTGCGGGATTGGCAAATCAGCTTTTACCCCGTGATCGATGAATCAGGAACACTGCTGGGAGTCAGCACCGTGGTTGCCGAAATCACCGATCGCAACCAAGCAAAACGGGTAATGCAGCAAAGCGAAGCCATATTCCGGCGGCTGTTCGAGTCAAATATTTTCGGAGTCGCGATCGGCGATTTTAGCGGCCGCATCGCCTACGCCAACCAATCCCTGCTCAACATGGTCGGCTACACCCGCTCAGACTTGCTCTCCGGTCAAATACGGTGGGACAGAATGACCCCCCCCGAATACCTGCACCTTGACGCCTTAGCGGCCCAAGAACTGCGGGCTAAGGGAGTCGCAACTCCTTTCAAGAAAGAGTACATCCGCAAAGATGGCAGCCGCGTGCCGATTCTGATGGGCGGAACCACTCTGTGTGCCGACGATCGCGAACCAGAGACGATCGTCGCATTCTTCATCGACTTGACCGAGATCTCCCGCGTGGAAGCAGAACTCAAAAACAATCAAGAACGGCTGCAAATCGCTCAGCAAGCAGGCAAAATCGGAACTTTTGAATGGAACGTCCAAACCGGCGAGATCGCCTGTACACCGGAGTTAGAGGCTTTGTACGGGCTGCCTGCAGGCGGTATCGACAGCTATCAAAATTGGGCCCAAATGGTGCATCCAGACGATCGCGCTTTGACTCAACAGCAGGTAAAAGCTGCGGCGGTGTCCGGGGAAGAATTAAACATTGAGTTCCGCATCTGCCGCCCGGACAAAAGCGTGGGCTGGATTGCTTGCAGGGCGAAGGTGTTTCAGGACGATCGGGGTTTGCCTTTGCGGATGATCGGGGTGAATGTCGATATCACCGATCGCAAACAAGCAGAAGCAGCGCGATCGCACATCAATCAAACTTTAGAAGCCTTGATTCAGGCTTGTCCCCTAGCAATTACCGTTTTGGACTGCGACGACGGCACTGTGAAAATGTGGAACCCAGCAGCCGAGAGGATTTTTGGCTGGCATGAATCAGAAACGGTAGGTCAATTTGTGCCTTGCGTTCCCGCAGACAAGCGGGAGGAATTCACGGCTAATTTGAAAAGAATTCGCGAAGGAAACGCGATCGCAGGCATGGAAACCCACCGCCAAAGGAAAGACGGCAGCTTGATCGACATCAGTTTGTGGGCAACTCCAGTCCGCGACAGCAACGGCAACATCAACTGTATGTCGATCATCGCCGACATCAGCGATCGCAAGCAAGTCGAGGCCCAACGCGCTCAGTTGCTCGAACGCGAACAGGCCGCGCGGGTGGAAGCAGAAGCTATCAGTCGCCGGAAAGACGAGTTTCTAGACTCTCTTTCCCACGAATTGCGAACGCCTTTAAATGTGATTCAGGGGTGGGCACAGATCCTGCGCGCCCACCCCTACAACGAAGCTAAATTAGCTTCGGGTTTGGAAGCCATTGAGCGTCAGTCGAAGGTGCAGAGCCAGCTAGTGGAAGATTTGCTCGACGTTTCCCGGATTACTCAAGGCAAGCTGGCCCTGAAACCCGGCTGGTTCTACATGGTAAAGACGATCGAGGCGGCTCATAATTCAGTTCGTTTGGCAGCCGAGGCCAAGTCTGTCACCGTTTCGTTAGAACTTGACCCCGCAGTCAGCTTGATGTGGGGCGACGCCCAGAGGTTGCAGCAGGTAGTGTGGAATTTGCTGACTAACGCCGTGAAGTTTACGCCTTCGGGGGGAAATGTGCAACTGCGCTTATCTGCGGTAGCTGTTAGCGATTCCTCATCACCCAATTACGTGCAAATTACTGTCAGCGATACCGGAAAGGGCATTCCTGCTGATTTTCTGCCCTACGTGTTCGATCGCTTCCGACAAGCAGACGCCTCGAAAACTAAGGCTGAGGGCGGTTTGGGACTGGGATTGGCGATCGTCGATCACTTGGTACAACTCCACGGGGGCACTGTGACTGCGGAAAGTCCCGGTAAAGACCAGGGTGCGACATTTACCGTGACACTCCCTCTCAAACAGCCTCGGAGTACGCAGCCGCAGTTGAGAGGAGAAAGGAAATCCAATCCAAGGCCTCCGGGTATTTTGGCTGGTTTAAAGGTGTTGGTAGTTGACGACGAACCCGAAAACCGCGAGTTTTTGATGCTTGCGCTCCAACAGTGCGGGGCGACTGCGACGGCGGTTGCAACGGCTGCAGAGGCGATCGACATTTTACAGCAGTCGCCGCCGGATATTTTAGTCAGCGATATCGGTATGCCCGTTGAGGACGGCTACTGGCTGATCAGCAAAGTGCGATCGTCCGAATCCGACAAAATCAAGGGCTTGCCCGCCGTGGCGCTGACAGCTTATGCTAGCGAAGAAGACCGCGATCGGGCGATCGCCATTGGTTACAACGAACATTTAACAAAGCCGATCGAACCCGCTCTCTTCGCCACCGTTTTAGCCAAGTTAGCAAAAGGGCATTAGGGCGATCGGGTTCGATGAACGCACAAATAAGATCATTTCCCTTTGATTCGGATTTGTATGATGTTAAATCTTGTAAGGGCGGGTTCACCAATAATAATTGCCCCTAATCTATAATCTCATAAACCCGCCCCCGCTGGATTTTAATTAACGACATGATTGCCGAAATACACAAAGAAATTAGAAAAGTTATCACAGTTTTTGTAAGTAAAAATGAATCAAATGCTCAACAGCTAGAAACAGAACTAACAGAAGCAAATTTTGACAGGCGCGTCCAATCTTCCATAGTAGTTGCCTATATTGCAATACGGTTCATTTAAGCTCGATTCCCCCTAAGCCCCCTTTTTAAGGGGGGGACAATAACTTACTCAAAGTCCCCCTTCTTAAGGGGGATGCGAGGGTGATATCCGAGGAATAAATAGTTTTAAATGAACCGTAGTGGGCTATATTGAACCGGGCGGAAAATTTCACAGTTTTTAGGGCGCGCCAATTGCCGGGAAAGGCACGCTACAGCAGTTAAAATAGGATTATCAGCGCAATTGGTTCACACCCATGCCCATTTATCACTTCAACCGCCTAACCGCCAAATTTTTCAGCAAGCTGCCACTGCGAACGGTTCTGATTGTTCCGTTTGTTTTGCAAACGGTAAGTGTAGTTGGGCTAGTGGGCTATCTTTCTTTCAAAAGTGGTCAGGAATCAGTCGAGGATGTGGCGCATCAGTTAATCGAACAAGTAGGAGAACGGATTAGCGATCGCCTCACGGATAATAATGGGCTGTCGGCAATCAATACCTTTCTGCCTAGGCTGCAATTCTCGGCGTCAGGACAAACTTTTATTATGGATCGATCGGGCAATCTGATTGCCACATCCACACTAGAAACACCCTTGGTGACGCCCGCAAAAAAGCAACCGACGCCATTGCTAGCCACCAACAGCAAGGATGCCCGCACGCGAGATATTGCTCGACAACTCACCAACCGATTTGGCAACTTCCGCACCCTGCAAACAACCCAGAAATTGACCCTGGTGAGCAAGGGCGAGAGGCAGTTTGTCCGCGTCACTCCCTATCGAGATTTCCGTGGTTTGGATTGGTTGATTGTGGTGGTGGTGCCAGAGTCTGATTTCATGGCTCCGATTCAAGCAAATACGGGCAACACATTGTGGTTATTGGCCGGTACACTGCCGCTGGCGATCGCGATCGGATTTTTGACTTCCCGTTGGGTGACAAAGCCAATTAGGCGCTTGAATACGGCAGCCCAAAATGTTGCCACAGGAAAATGGGATCAACCTTTAGAAATTAGACGCTGGGATGAAGTCGGATATCTCGCCAATTCTTTCAATTTTATGGCAGCGCAACTGCAACAGGCTTTTGCAGACCAAAAATCTTTAAACGAAGCTTTAGCGCAAAGAGAGAGCCAACTCAAGCAATTTCTCGAAGCCATACCTGCGGGAGTATCTATCCACGATGCCTCCGGTAAAGTCGTGTACTTGAACAAAACTGCCAAGCATTGGCTCGGCGTAGAAACTATCCCCGATGCGACTTTAGAAGAAGCAGTAGAAGTTTATCAAATCTACCGCCAAAACCAGCTTTATCCCACTGAAGAACTGCCCGCATTCCGAGCACTGCGTGGCGAAACAGTATTCGTGGAAGATGTAGAACTTCATCGAAATGGGAAATTTATTCCTTTTGAGGTGCGCGCCACACCAATTTTTGACGAAGGCGGAAATATTATTTATGCCATCCATGCTTTTTATAATATCGCACAGCGCAAACAATCTGAAAAAATATTAACTGACTACAATCACACTTTAGCAGCCGAAGTTGCCGAACGTAGCGGGGCATTAGCTCGTGCTAACGCACTATTACAATATGAAATTACCGATCGCCAATTGCTCGAACAAAAACTTTACACTTCTACTGAGCAATTTGTGAAAATATTTGAGTCAATTACAGATATTGTATTGATTTTTGATGTCCAAGAAGAAACCATCCAAATTATACCCACTAAGGGAATTTTTCAATACAACTATCATACGAATCAGATCGACACCATCATCGAACAATTTTTTCAGGAGGCCAGCGAGGCGATTTATTTCGCGCAAGTTCGACAGGCATTGGCAACCCAACAAACTATTAGTTTTGATTACAGTCTGCAGATTAATAACCAAGAAGTTTGGTTTGCTGCGAAAATTTCGCCGCTGTCGGATAGCTCTGCGGTTTGGGTAGCGCGCGACATTAGCGATCGCCAGTTGGCGGAAGCCCGACTGCTGGAAGCCCAAAAAATTGCCCGTATTGGCAGTTGGGAATACGATATTGCCACAGCAACAACCACTTGGAGTGAAGAACTCTATCGCATTTATGAGCTCGATCCGACTCAAAAACCGCTGCCCAGCGAACAATTAATCGAGCGTTTTCATCCAGAAGATCGATCGCGCTATCTGGCAATGGTGCGCGATCAAGCTATGTGTGGGAAAAGCTTTGAAATTGATCTGCGGCTGATCCGAAGAGATGGCTCGCTCAGTTACATTGAAGTCCGAGGGAAACCTGTTTATGATGAAAAAGGGCAGTTGATCCGTTTGTTCGGCACTGTCTTGGATATTAGCGATCGCAAACAAGCGGAGTCAGCTTTGCGAGAAAGCGCCCAGGGAGAACAAGCCATCGCCCGATCGATCGAGCGCATCCGTCAATCCTTAGATATTGACACAATATTCAAAACCACAACCTCTGAACTGCGACAAACCCTAAAATGCGATCGTGTCGGTATCTATCGCTTTAATCCTGATTGGAGCGGGGAATTTGTTGCCGAATCAATGGCTGCCGGCTGGAAGTCTCTGATCCCACAAGCCGACGATTTTAATGTGCCAAACACTCTCGTCGAAGACTCTCGCTGTACCGTGAAAACTATGCAAGCCGGCGGTACACCAGTTCTGGATACCTATCTACAAAAAAATCAAGGCGGTATGTACGCTAGAGGCGTTCCTTACCGCATAATTGAAGACATATACAGCGCTGGGTTGAGTCCTTGTTACCTAGAACTGTTAAAACAATTCCAAGCTAGAGCCTACGTTATTTTCCCCATATTTTGCGGCAGTCAACTTTGGGGTTTGCTCGCCAGCTATCAAAATTCTGCACCCCGCACTTGGCGCGAAGCAGAAATCAATATTGGGCTGCAAATTAGCACTCAACTGGGAGTCGCCTTACAACAAGCTCAATTGCTGGAAGCCACTCAACAGCAAGCAGTACAGCTTCAACAAGCCGCCTGGGCCGCAGAAGCTGCCAACCTTGCCAAAAGCACTTTCCTAGCAAATATGAGCCACGAACTCCGCACCCCGCTCAACGCAATTCTGGGATTCTCCCAATTGATGCAGCGCTCTACCAACCTCACTCGCGAACAACAGGAAAATATCCGCATTATCAACCGCAGCGGAGAACACTTGCTAGCTCTGATCAATCAAATATTAGATTTAGCCAAAATAGAGGCAGGACGCATTACACTCAACCCCACCGAATTTCAATTAAGCAGCCTGTTGAACGATCTGGAAGAGATGTTTCAACTCCAGGCAAGGGAGCAACAATTGCAGTTAATCTTTTACTGCTCTAGCGAAACTCCCGAATACGTGCAAACAGATCAAATGAAATTACGCCAAGTTTTAATTAACCTGCTTTCTAACGCCATTAAATTTACCAAACACGGAGTAATTAGGTTAAGAGTAAGTGCATCTATCGACAGTGAAAATCAGCACTTACCCATCAGTAATTACCAATTACATTTTGAAATAGAAGACACGGGTTCCGGCATAGCTGCTGATGAGTTAGATAAGCTTTTCCAAGCCTTTGTGCAAACCAAAACAGGAACCAAATCTCAGCAAGGAACAGGCTTGGGGCTGGCTATCAGCCAACAGTTTGTCAAGCTGATGGGCGGCGTGATTACTGTACGGAGTGAAGTAGGACGCGGCACCACCTTCGCGTTTGATATCCCCGTCAGCGCCGTTGATGCCCCGGCGACTCAACCCGTACAGCCACTGCGTCGGGTGATAGCCCTGGAACGCAACCAGCCACGCTATCGTATTTTGATTGTGGACGATCAATCGGACAACCGCCAACTGCTGATCAAACTCCTCGCGGGCTTTAACTTTGAACTCGAAGAAGCCAGCAACGGCATGGAAGCTATTGAAATGTGGTCGAGTTTTGAGCCACACTTAATTTTTATGGATATGTGGATGCCCGTGATGGATGGACATGAAGCAACCAAACGCATTAAAGCCACCGTTAAAGGTCAAGCTACGGCAATAATTGCCGTGAGTGCCGGTAACGCCGAAGAAGCGCAAAGCGTTACTGTATCAGATGATTGCGATGACTTTATCCACAAACCCTTTCGAGATACAGAAATTTTTGCCACCCTCCACAAACATCTGGGAGTGCGTTACATTTACGGTGAACCGGAGAGTGTACCCGAGTCAACTCAAATCGAGGCTCCGACTCCAGAGACTCTTGCAGCCTTACCCGCAGATTGGCTGGCAGCTTTAGAGAAAGCCACAATTGAGTGCGATTTAGAGTTAATTCTGATCCAAATTGAGCAAATTCGCGATCGCAATGACGCTTTAGCTAGTGCTCTAGCCGGATTTGCTAACCAGTTTCAGTTCAATCAAATACTAGCTCTCATCCATCCCGAAACGAAAGAGAAATGATATTATACCCGGTTCGTAGTGAGTACGACCGTCCTCATAAAACCCGCTAGGACGATCGTACTCACTACAAGCCTATAAAGGTTATTTTACCGAACTAGATATGAATTACGAAGCAACTCCCGTCTTAAAAGGGAATATTTTAATTGTTGATGATATTCCGACTAATTTGCAACTTTTAGCTCAAATACTCTCGCAGCAAGGGTACAAAACACGCACCGCACCCGACGGCAAACTAGCGCTGCGGTCGATCGAGTTAACTCCTCCTGACTTAATTTTGCTCGACATCATGATGCCCGGTATGGACGGGTACAAAGTCTGCCAAGCATTGAAAGCTTCTCCCAAAACCAAGGACATTCCGGTTATTTTTATCAGTGCTTTGAATGAAGTGTTAGATAAAGTCAAAGCCTTTGAAGTTGGTGGTATAGATTATATCACAAAACCGTTTCACGAACAAGAAGTTCTTGCCCGCGTCTCAAATCAACTCGTGCAGCGCCAGTTGTTCCAGCAAACACAATCCTACGCCCAGCAACTCGAACAAACCGTAACTGAACTCAAGAAAACTCAAGCTCAGTTAATACAGAAGGAAAAAATGGCTTCTTTAGGTCAGCTAGCGGCAGGAATTGCTCACGAAATCAACAATCCCGTCAGCTTTATCTACGGTAACATTGCTCTAGCGGCGGACTATGCACGAGATTTGCTTCGCCTCCTCGAATTGTACCGACATTACTACCCGCACCCGGTGGCAGAAATTATCGGCGAATTGGACGAGATTCAACCCGAATTCATCGCAGAGGATTATCCAAAACTTCTGAATTCGATGACAGAAGGTGCTTCTCGGATTAGCGAAATTGTGATGTCTTTGCGGAAATTCACCCGCCTTGGCGAACAAAAGTACAAGCCAGTGGATATTCATGAAGGCATTGACAATACTTTAGTTATTTTGCAGCACCGATTGAAGGGAGCAAACAAAGCTGGTGAGATAGAGGTCATTAAACACTACAGCCAACTGCCAAGAGTCACCTGTTACGCCAGTGAGTTAAATCAGGTGTTCATGAACCTGCTAAGTAATGCTATTGATGCCCTGGAAACTCAACCATATCCCCGAAAAATTACCATCAGCACTTCAGTAAGTTGTGAGTCTGAATCTGCCCTGCACAATCAAGATTCAAAATTAGCCACTCACAACTATAAATCCGTTGTTATTCACATTGCCGATAACGGTTGTGGGATGAGTGAGGAAGTGCGCCACCAGATATTTGACCCATTTTTTACTACGAAGCCTGTAGGCCGCGGTATTGGATTAGGGTTGGCAATCAGTCACGATATTGTAGTGGAAAAACATCGAGGTCAAATCAGTTGTATTTCTGCTCCGGGCCGAGGAACCAAGTTAATTGTGCAGATTCCGATATCTGTTAAATTTTAATAAATTTCAACATTTTAAAATTTAACCGACCCAGAGGATATATCAGATAGATTGTACGCGAGCATCTGTTTAAGGTAAAACCGATAGTCCCTCAGTCCGTCAGGGGTTGAAACCCCTGCCTCAAAGCGAAAGTCCTCTAAAAGAGGACTAATAAATTATCCAGTCCTCTTTTAGAGGACTTTTGCTATAAGCCCCGTGGAATTCATTCCCTGGTGGACTGCCGGGTGAGCGGGAGGGCTGGCGGACTAAAAGCTTAAGTTGACACGACGAAAGGCACGGCGCCGTCTCGAAAGCTGTGGGTAATATTAATTCCAATGCAACCGGATTTGATAGCAGTCCTCCTTACAAACAGGGGCTGATTGTGGGGAATTGACCAGAGAGCGTATTTACTTTAAATCCAACAATCCGCTCGTTTTGAGCTTGGGATTAAACCGGATTTCTTCAGTTACGCCGCGAGCTTTCAGCAGCGCGAAAATTTCATTTTCCACGCGCCGCGCGACATTTTTCAACAATTTATCTTTGGCAATTTCATCGGCGATGATACCTTCATAATTTGCTACTTCTTCGGTAGTCATCACAGTTTTGGTGTCGATGGGATCGTTCCACTTGGCAGCATCGGCACCGTTACCCTGGGGTTGGGAACCGTTTTCGGCAATCCAACTTTCTCTAATGCTTTCTAGAATAGTGCGGCTGGGCTTGTCAATAGTTTGCACTTTCAGCCAGTAGCAATACTGGGTTTGGCGTACCAAATGCTGTTTAAGGCTGAGGTAAATGTCGCGAGAATAGCCGACAAATTGCAGGACTTTCTCGTTATCAAAAATCGCGTAAACGCCAATTTTTCCCTGCACAAAATCGGGCAATTTTCCCTCGGAGTCTATGTAGGGAATGAATTCTAAGCTGGCGAGAGATTGAATGTCTTCTGTCATCCGATTTTAGATTTTAGATTTTAGATTTTAGATTAAACCACAGATTAACCAGCCTTGACCTAATTCTTGAAAACGCGATAAATTGCACAGAGGCGGCTGGGTTTAAATATTTTGGCTTGGAACATGAAATTAGGCGGGACGTTGACGATCGCAAAATCGCTCGATTGATGATACTTTTCAAATTCCGCAGGCATTCCCTTCGGCGTCTCGCTGCTGTAAGGGACTGGCTGAAAAAGTAATTCGGCAAACTCAATGCGCGAGCATTGCAATTGTAGCGCTACTTGTTTGACAAAGCTTTCACCGGTTAATAAACCGAACAGTGCAGTTTTAGCATCGGGTTCGAGGACAAAACTGCTATCGTAGCTTTCAATAATCTTAAGACCCATGTTCTGTATACTCCTGACAGACGGCGGTGAACGCTTATTGGTTAACTGTTGAGCGATCGACTTAATCCTGAATTTTACCTGAGATTGACCGTTTTGAAGGCAGAACGTATTCGGCACGAGGTCAATGAAAATACCACAATCAGGAAATTTTGACAAATAGCCCTGATTTATTTGCCGATCGCTTTTATCATGTCCGTATCGCCATCTATCCGACTACGACTAAAAGGCTATGCAGAAGATTGAAAAAGCATCATTCCCAGCTTTGAGAAGTGCCCCGAACCAGCCGGACTGGCTAGAATTGGTAGAATACGCCTCTGTTGCTGGTTCAGCGATTGGCACGATTGCTGCAGGATTGTCGGGCCAAATTGTCTACGCTGCAGCCCCCTTAACCGCAGCACTCTCGATAAATCTCGCCAATCGCCAGCGTTTCGAGCAACAAATGCAACAAAAGGCAAATTCTGCGATTGCGGACGTACAGGCCGCAGTAGAACGTCGATCGCAGCAAGTTCAGATACTACCTGGAGAACCTGCGGAACTCTACACCGCCGTCTCTGACTTGCAGCAGAAACTCCAGGGCTTGGAATCCGGGGCCATCGCCGAGGTACAAGCTGCCGTAGCCTCCCTCGAACGCCAAGCCCAGGCGCTGCCTGCAGATTCTCAGGAACTCTACACGATCCTCTCCGATTTGCAGCAAAAACTCCGCATTTTGGAAACTAGCGCCCTGAGAGAGCATGATTGGGAAAATGTCAACGTCCGATTTTTATTGATGGGCGAAAAGTTAACTGAAGTTAAAACTATTACGGCTCAGTTACAGGAGCGATCGAACGAAGTAGACTTCGATACCATCCAAGGTTCTCTCAAGCAATTGCAGGACTTGCTCGATCGACCCACAATAGATGCAGGGATGCTGCAAACCGAGATACAGCATTTGCAGCAGCAAGTGTCCGAGTTGCAGAGACAAAATCAAGAAATTGTCAAGCCTTATTTGCAGCGTCTGACTCGCGCCGTGAAGAAACTATCAGCAAATTAGTCTTACTTATTCGTTTTTCGTAGGGTGCAGCGCGGGCATCTTCCCGCATTCTTTCGTAGGGTGCGCCGGGTCGCGCACCTTACCAATTACCCATTACCCGTTACTAAATTTTTGCCAAGCTTGCCAGAAAACATAAATCGATAACACTGCCAAGAGCGATCGAAAAGCTAAACTAACAATACGATCGGGCAATCTCGGCAAAAACCGCGTGCTCACCTGCGCGCCCAACAAACCGCCGCCGCCAAGAATTAACCCCACAACCCACAAAACATTCCCGCGCGCCGCGTGTCCCGCCGTCGCCGAAATTGCCGTGATGACTATGACGCCCAAGCTGGTTTGAATTGCGGTTTTAATGCTTTCTCCTAACAGCAAAATTTGCAGGGGAACCATAATTACGCCGCCGCCTACGCCGAACAAACCGGCTAATAAACCCGCCGCACTGCCGGTAGCAATTTTAGCAAAAGTTGGATGAAATAAAATATTTGAATTATTGGGTAATTCGTGATTGGTAATTGGTAATTGAGCATTTTCTCCTTGTCCCGCTTGTCCTCCCAGTTCCCGTTGTTCTAGTTCCGCTTTCTTCTTAGCTGTCAGGTGCTTGCGAACTTCAATCAAATAAATATTCAGCCACAGCAACAGCCCAAAAGTAAGTAACAGCAAGTAAGGCGGAAATATCCCCGCCAAATAAGCACCGATTTGTGCTGTGATGACGGCGGGAAATCCGATGCCTGCGACTTGGCTCAAGCTGAGGTAGCCCATGCGCCAATTCTGGATGCTGCCAGAAATAGCTGTAATGACGATCGACAAACCGCTAGTAGCAACCGCTTGCACGGGGGCGTAATTGAGAGCCACCAACAAAGGCACGAGAACCGTACCGCCACCGATACCCAAAAATCCAGCTAGAATTCCGGCAAAAACTCCCGCCGCACCCAACATCAATAATTCAGTGATAGTCATTAGTCATTAGTCAACAGTTAACAGTCCACAGTCAACAATCAACAGTCAACAGTCCACAGTCAACAGTTAACAGTCAACAATCAAATTTTAAGAATCATTAGTTGTGCCGTCCGGCATAATTGCCCGCCTCAAATCGGCATCGCGGAAGTTAGTTCGATTGAGATTAGCATCAATCAAAACCGCTTCCACCAAAACAGCCCCGCTGAAATTAGACCAGCACAGCTTTGCCCGGTACAAATTAGCACCGCTCAAATTAGCTCTTGCCAGCGTTGACCAACTCACATTAGCAACTCTCAAATTAGCATTGCTCAGATTAGCGTCGGTGAGATTAGCTCCAACCATCGTTACTTGGCGCAAGTCTGCACCAGCCAAGTTTGCCCCGCTCACCATCGCCCCGCTGAGAATTGCCTGATTCAGATTAGCTCTTTCTAAAAGCGACTCGCTGAGGATGGCATTTGTCAGGTTTACCGCTTTGAGAGTTGACCAACTCAAATTTGCCTTCATCAAATTAATACGAATCATGCTAGCGTCGGTTAAGTTGGCCGCAAACAAATTCGCTTCGGTAAAGTTGGCTTCGGTCAAATTAGCTTCGGTCAAATTAGCCTTGGTCATGTTGACTTCTCTCGCCATTGATCCGCGCAGGTTGGCTCCCATCAGGTTAGCCCCGCTGAGATTGGCGCGGCTCAAATCGGTACCGATGAGATTTGCTTCGCTGAGGTTGGCTTCCGTCAAGTCCACCCCTGCCAATTTCACCTCGCGCAAGTTCGCTCCCGTCAGGTTAGCGCCTTTGAGGTTTGCGTCTTGGAAATTCGCTCGGGTAAAGTTAGCCTCGCTGAGGTTTACCCCTTTTAAGTCGGCCCCGACGAGGTTAATCTCTCGAAAATTTCTTTCTCCGGCCGCATATTGCCTCAGAATTCGATCGGCCTCCATGTCATTCGCCTCGCAATTTTTTTTAAACGTTAGAGTGATGGGTGTTACCACATCATCCCAGATAACTACGGTATTCACTCTGCACGCTGTACTATCTGTAGAATCTTTGCACTGCTTTCCGGACACTGCTGTGCCACTGCCTCCTAAAAGGTCTGACAAATATCAAAGCTTCTGAGAAAATCAACAATAGGGTAAAACTCTCGGCGCTCGGCACTGAGTCAGTCGAGTTTAGATTTTAGATTTTAGATTTGCTCCACAGATTCATGTGGGAGCCGGAACTTTGGTCTAAAATTATGGGCTCACCACGACGATTATCGGAAACTTGTATTCGTTTTTGGGCGAGCTGGCAGTTGACAACTGACAACTGTCAACTGTCAACTGTCAACTGTCAACTGTCAACAGACAAAGGAAATTTTAAAATGCCTGAAAATTTGAGAAGCCAAGCTGTGACTGGGGGTGTGCAGCGCGCGCCCAACCGAGCAATGCTGCGGGCAGTCGGTTTTGGTGACGGCGATTTCACTAAGCCGATTGTGGGGATTGCCAACGGCTACAGCACGATTACGCCCTGCAATATGGGATTGAACGACCTCGCTTTGCGGGCTATTGCGGGTGCAAGGGAAGCCGGCGCGATGCCACAGATGTTCGGTACGATTACTATCAGCGACGGAATCTCGATGGGAACAGAAGGGATGAAATATTCTCTGGTGTCGAGAGATGTAATTGCTGATTCGATAGAAACTGTTTGCAACGGCCAAAGTATGGACGGGTTGCTGGCTGTCGGCGGTTGCGATAAAAATATGCCGGGGGCGATGATTGCGATCGCCCGCATGAACATTCCTGCTATTTTTGTTTACGGTGGCACGATCAAACCAGGACACCACAACGGACGCGATTTAACCGTTGTCAGCGCTTTTGAAGCAGTCGGTCAATTCAGCGCAGGCAAAATTGACCAAACAGAACTCAATGCAGTGGAACAGAATGCTTGTCCGGGTGCGGGTTCTTGCGGCGGAATGTTCACAGCAAATACGATGTCGAGCGCTTTTGAAGCGATGGGCATGAGTTTGCCTTATTCTTCGACAATGGCTGCTGAGGATGCCGAAAAAGCTGACAGCGCTGCCGAATCTGCAAAAGTTGTGGTGGAAGCTGTCCGCAAACAGTTGTTACCGAGCCAAATTTTGACGCGCCAGGCCTTTGAAAATGCGATCGCGGTAATCATGGCAGTCGGCGGTTCAACCAATGCTGTGCTGCATTTATTAGCCATTTCCAATGCGATCGGCGTTGAGTTGTCCCTCGACGATTTTGAAACTATTCGAGCAAAAGTACCAGTGCTGTGCGACCTCAAACCCAGCGGCAAATACGTAGCAACGGATTTGCACAAAGCCGGCGGCATTCCTCAAGTAATGAAAATGCTGCTAGAAAAGGGTTTGCTGCACGGAGACGCCCTGACAATTACCGGCCAAACTGTTGCTGAAGTGTTAGCAGATATTCCAGCCGAACCCCGCACCGACCAAGATGTCATCCGCCCTTGGAACAACCCGCTTTACGCCCAAGGACATTTAGCAATTCTCAGGGGAAATCTGGCAACAGAAGGAGCCGTTGCTAAAATTACGGGCGTTAAAAAACCCCAAATTACCGGCCCGGCGCGGGTATTTGAATCTGAAGAAAATTGTTTGGATGCAATTTTAGCGGGGAAAATTCAAGCCGGAGATGTGATTATCATCCGCTACGAAGGGCCCAAAGGCGGGCCGGGAATGCGCGAAATGTTAGCACCAACTTCGGCAATTATTGGCGCTGGTTTGGGAGATTCTGTAGGGTTAATTACTGACGGTCGCTTCTCTGGCGGAACTTACGGCATGGTTGTTGGTCACGTTGCACCGGAGGCGCAAGTCGGCGGGACAATTGCTTTGGTAAAAGAGGGCGATTCAATTACGATTGATGCTAACAATCGCTTGTTGCAGCTCAATGTTTCTGATGCAGAATTGAAGCAGCGGCAGGCTCTTTGGCAGCCTCCTAAACCTCGCTATACTAAGGGCGTTTTGGCTAAATATGCTAAGTTGGTTTCTTCTAGCAGTGTTGGTGCTGTGACTGATTTGGGTTTGGGTTAAAGTAGGAGTTTTTGTAACCGCCGATGAAGGCAGATAAACGCAGATGAACGCAGATAGGATTTTATCTGCGTTCATCTGTGTCCATCCGCTGATATCTGCGGTTAAAACATTCCAAATTAACTGCGTTGATTCAAAAAGCGGCCTGCCATCGACATGGCGTCAGTAATATCTACGTCGCCGTCTCCATCTCCATCTAAAAACGTATTCAAAACGGGATTTCCCCCCTGGGCTGGATTTTGAGCGTTACCACCGGTTTGTAGCAAATTCAGTAAGAGTGGCACCAAAACAGGTATCATCGCCTGCACTGTGGCGTTATTTAAACCGGTTCTTTGGGCGATATCGGCCACTATCTGCGTTAGTTGGCCGGCTCCGAACAAACTCTGTACCGCTTGCGGATTGGGATTTGTGCCGCTAAATTGGTTGACAAGTTGTTGAGCTTGTGCGTCTCCTGACTGCGATCGCACGTCTTGCAATGCCGATCGCACGTATCCGCCCAAAACCGACATCGCCAACTGAGTCGTACCCGCATCGACGCCCTGGTTGCCGCTCAACTGCTCTACCGCACCGATAATGTTGCCCAACTGATTGGGGCTTGCTTGTTGGTTGGGATTGTCGATCGCGCTCAAAATTTGGTCAAATAGTCCCATAATTTTCGCTCCGTACAGTGATTGCTCAACTTTAAATTATAGCAAATCCTGTTTTTCAAGATTATGGAAAATAGTTTTTATTTTGGTATTATCACTCAGCGGGTGGGGTAGCGGCAGGCAGTCAGTAAGCAATCTCATACTATTTGAAATGGGAGATTTGGCAAGAATTATGATCTCAGATTTTTTAGCTTGCTTGCAGTTGGATTTTTTTTACTATGTACAAAAAATATTTTTTTAAGTTTTTACAGTTCCTCTCTTTTCGGACTTGGTTGGCGCGTTCCCGTTGCCAAGGGAATTATATTCGCCAGCAATTGGAGGTTTTAACAGCGGATTTGGCATTGAATCCTCGTGCTTAATCGGCAGGGCGATCGCAAATTCCGTCCCCGTTCCCACCTCAGACCAAAAGTTAATCGTCCCGCCGTGTTTCTTGACGATAATTTCGCGACCGATTGCCAATCCCAAACCCGTACCTACACCTCTCGGTTTAGTAGTAAAGAATGTTTCAAACATTTTTTCTTGACTTTCTGGCGCTATTCCCATACCGTTATCGGAAATTCGCACTACCACTGAGTCGTCGTCCAAGTATTCTGTAGCAATCACAATTCTCGGCGAAAAACTCGGTGCTTCTTGTTTGCTTGAGTCCGAAGCCGATTGTTTTTTCGCCTCCTCAGAGCTAGTTTTCTCAATTTTTGCTTTCTCTTCCACAGCATCTAGTGCATTGTTCAGAAGATTCACAAATACCTGGTAAAGCAAACCCATATAGCCTTCAATACTCGGGATGTTCCCGTAATTGCACACCACTTCAATGCCTTGTTTTATTCGGCTGTTTAGAATCAGCAAACTGCTGTCTATGCAGGCGTGCAAATCGACGGGATGAGGGGCTGCCTCATCGAGGCGAGAAAAATCTTTCAAACTTAAGATAATAGCTTTGGCTCTTTCAGCGCCTACTTGCATTGAGTCAAATATTTTGATCAAATCTTCTTTGAGAAAATCGATGTCTATTTCATCGCCTTTCGCCAGCACTGCGGCAGGCGGGTTGGCAATTTCTGTTTCGTAAGTTTTGAGCAAATCTAAAATATCTTCAACATAATTTCTGGCTGGGTCGATATTGGCATAGATAAAATTGATTGGGTTGTTAACTTCGTGAGCAACACCGGCTAACATCCGCCCCAAGGTTGCCATTTTTTCATTTTGAAGTATCTGGGTTTGTTGTTCAGATTTCAATTCTTCTAGCAACTGATTTACTTTCTGAATCAGTTGATTCAGCGAAGCTGCTAAGACTCCCACTTCATCGGTGCTGGTAACTGGTACTTGCAACTGAAAATTAGATTCTTCAGTCACTCGCTGAGCGATTTTAGTTACAGCGGCTAGGGGTTTGGCGATCGCCCGACTGGTGAAGCCCGCCAGCACTGCTGCAACGACGATCGACAGTGCCATGCTACCCAAAATTATTTGCACCCGCAGCGCCTGGGCTCGCAGCAGATCCTCCCGCCCTGCATCTTCTTGCTGTTGGGCGCGATCGATAATTGCTGCTATATCATTGACAGCCGTATCTAGTTGCAATGCTATTTTATTTCGAGCGAAATTCGACAGCAACTTACGTTTTACGCTTTGTTGAGCGGGGTTATTTGGCAAATAACTAATTTTTTTATTAACTATTTCGAGTTGATAAATATAATTAGAGAGTAGCGAATCGCAAGTATTTCTAAATTTTCCTATCCCTTTTATTTGTTTCAGATATTTAGTTTTTTTTACTTCAAATAACAACAGTTTTAAACTGTAAATATTCTTTTGTAGTTGTTGATATTTGCTGTTAAATATTTGGGGCTTATCGATGCCGTAAATCAACCACTCTTGGCTGTTTTGCGTCCGCACTAAAGCCACCTGCAACTTATGTAAAAGCTGACTTTCTTGATCGATGTGTACTTGATTATTAGTTATTCGATAGTAATGAGTGCCCACCAACATCCCGACACTCGTTCCCCCAATCGCAACACAAAGAGCCAGTGCGTACCCACGGCAGATTTTCTCGTGAATACTGAGGTTGCCAAAGGAACGGGCTATGTGAGCGAAATAATTGGGCTTTGGTGGCTGGGTCTCTTTGATGTTATGCTCGCAAGAGGTAGAGAGTTCTTGTGAAGGCTGATTTAGATGTTTGAGCTGCATAGATGCTAACCTGTGAATAATTCACGCACTGACAATTCAGTCTAACTTAACTCGTGGCTGATTAGAGAGTACCGCATTGATATTTAATGTGATAATTTTTGTAAATTAGGATGCTCTTACCTTGCCTAAGAAACCCGGTTTCTCGTTTCTAGTTTCCGAGCTTCCAGGAGGCACTGGTGTTACAAAAGCGGATTTCTCTGTACTTAATGTCATATTTGTTTCTTAATAAAAAAGTATTGCTAGACTCGTGATCAAATAAATCACCGAATAAATAAGTAGGTAGATGCAAATAAACCCGTCTGCTGTTCCGGCGGGTGATAAGCTGTAGCTGAGTTATCGTGCAAGCTACAATTGCAGCAAGAGGGCGATCGCACTTGTCCGTCCCGCTGGCGATCAAACTCCGTAAACCGCGCCTGCAGTGCGACTGAATCGGGATTTGCGGGTTCGCGCAGTACGATCCTGTTCGAGGGCTTTCCTTCGGATCGCTTCGCTAACGCTAACGGGCGCTTCGCCATTTTAGATTTTAGATTTTAGATTTTAGATTTGCAATGACTGATGACTATCGGCGTAATGTAAAAATCAAAGCATAACCTTTTTATTTGCCACTTTCCTCATGCCTTTGCCACGCCTGTTAACCTTAATTGCTGCTTTCTGCCTCGCCCTGGGGCTGATTATTGGGCTGGTGAGTTCCTTAACAGGGCTTTACAGTCAAGTTGCGTGGTCTGCTTCTCCGCTGCTGGCTAATTTGCTGATTTTCCTGATAATTGTACTTTTGGGAACCCTAATTTTTGCGCTGGTTTACTATTTTAGGCTGCTGCAACGCCCTCAGAAAGTTAAGGGAAAACGGCCGATTACTCCGAAGGTTCCTGTTGTCAAAAGTGAAGCAGCTTCGGAAAATCTCAAAGCAATTCGGCAACAAGTCGATCGCATTCAAGATGAAGTAGCGCGGCAAGCTTTGCTGTTGAGAGCCCGCGAAATTGAAGCTAGCATGGCTCGCGGCAGCGTTCGAGTAGTTGTTTTCGGCACCGGTTCTGCGGGCAAAACTTCCGCTGTGAATGCGTTGGTGGGGCGGATGGCGGGACAAGTGGGCGCGCCGATGGGAACTACGGAAGTTGGCGAAACTTACACTCTGAAATTGAAAGGAATCGATCGAGAATTAGCAATTACTGATACCCCAGGTATCTTGGAAGCGGGAGTTGCGGGGACTTACAGAGAAGAATTGGCGAGGCAGTTGGCGGCGAGGGCAGATTTAATCTTATTTGTTTTGGACGGCGATTTGCGAAAATCCGAGTACGAACCGCTGCGGACTTTGGCGGAAATTGGCAAAAGGTCGATCGTGGTTTTTAATAAAGTTGACCTTTATCCCGACACCGACAGAGATGAAATTCTCGATCGACTGCGGCAGCGAGTCAAAGGTTTTGTAGCAGCAATGGATGTAGTAGCCATTAGCGCCAATCCGCAAAAAGTTGTACTAGAAGACGGCACAATTTTTCAGCCAGACCCGGATATTATGCCATTAATTCGGCGCGTCGCTGCCATTTTGCGAGCTGAAGGCGAAGACTTAATTGCGGACAATATTTTGCTGCAATCTCAGCACTTGGGAGATCAAGCGCGCAAGTTAATTGACGCTCAAAGGAGGCGGCAAGCTGATAAAGCAGTAGAGCGATTTCAGTGGATCGGAGCCGGAGTAATTGCCGTAACCCCTTTGCCAGTTGTGGATTTGTTAGCGACAGCAGCAGTTAACGCTCAAATGGTAGTAGAAATTGCCAAGATTTACGGCTGCGAATTAAATATCGATCGCGCGAAAGAATTGGCATTGTCTCTAGCAAAAACCCTAGCAAGTTTGGGAATAGTTGAAGGCGTAATTCAAGTAGTATCAAGGGCGCTGCAGTTAAGCGTAGCCGGGTTTGTACTTGGCAAAGCAATTCAAGCAGTCAGTGCCGCTTATTTAACCAGAATTGCCGGTAAAAGTTTTATTGAATATTTCCGCCATGACCAAGATTGGGGCGACGGTGGCATCACCGAAGTTGTGCAAAGGCAGTTTCAGTTAAATCGGAAAGACGAGTTTGTCAAAGCATTTGTCAAAGATGCGATCGCCCGCGTTGTCGAACCTCTGAACATTTATCAGCAGGAATCGGAACCAGAATTAGAAATGTCAGCGGAATTGGAACCCGAAATAGAACCCGAACCCTTGTATCAGCCACCCCAACAAGACGATTGGGAAACTTACAGCAACAAACGAAACGATGAATGGTAATGGGGCATTGGCCAAACAGGGAATTGGCCAAACAGGGAAGTGAGAATTGGGTAATTACGATCGTTCAATGAGATGTTCCCTGAGTATGCTTTGTTGAATTTTATTAAGAAATTTTACAATAATTTTACACATAGGGGAGACTCTGGGGGAAGCAAGTCAAACCGAGCGATCGGATCGAACACAATTTTGATAAGATTTAAGATTGACAACAAAATTTGCTATTGTGCGTCCGGGTAAAAACAATGAGCGATCGACCAATTATTCTCGGTATTGTCGGAGACAGCGCAGCGGGCAAAACCACCCTGACGCGGGGAATTGCCCAAGTATTAGGGCCAGAAAATGTCACTGTGATTTGCACTGACGACTATCATCGCTACGACAGAAAGCAGCGGGCCGAAATCGGAATCACAGCATTGCATCCCGACTGCAATCACCTCGACATCATGCAGCAGCACCTCAGCCTGCTGCGTACCGGACAAGCAATTCTCAAACCCATCTATAACCACACCACAGGTACATTCGACCCACCGGAATACATCAAGCCCAGCAAATTTGTAATAGTTGAAGGTTTGCTGGGTTACGCAACCCGAACCATCCGCGATTCTTACGACGTAAAAGTGTATCTTGCTCCTCCCGAAGAATTGCGAAGTCAGTGGAAAGTTAAGCGCGATGTCATGAAGCGCGGTTATACTGAAGAACAGGTGCTTGCAGAAATAAAAAAACGGGAACCGGACTCTGAAGACTTCATTCGTCCTCAGCGCAAATCTGCCGATGTTGTAGTTAGTTTTTACCCGCCAGAAGCGGACAATGAATCGAATTTGAGCGTCCGTTTAGTGCTCAGACCGACAATTCCTCACCCTGATTTTACTGAAATTTTAGGTCGAGGCAGCGATAGTTTTCAACCTGCAATTCGCTTGGGACTCGATCGCGACATGGGCAAACCTGTTGACGTTTTGGAAGTAGACTCCCATGCTACCAGTGAGCAAGTAAACGAACTAGAAAAGATTTTGTGCAGCGAGTTGCCACACCTGCGGGGATTTTGTTCCGCCCAAGGCAACCCGGAAATTGGCAAACTGATCGGCACAACTGGTGAAGTTTTGCAAAGTTACCCGCTAGCTTTGACGCAGTTGCTAGTTGCATATCACATGATGAAAGCAATTCATGTGTATTAGTTAGTTCTTATTAGTGAGTTGTTATTTGTGATTTGTTTATGGGTCTTTGGTCATTAGTTCCACTCACCATTAGCAATTACTAATTATAATTAGTAACAAATAACAACTAACCCATGACTAATGGCTAATAATTTGAGAGTCGGCAATTTTCCAGATGCCATCCCAATACTCTAAGGTATAGCGAACTAGCTTAGTGTTGAAACTGCTACTATCGACTTTGCCATTTCGGTAAACTGTGGCATCTTCGGTGACTCTGACTTCAATAGTGGCTTTGTTCCCAGATGCTGCAAAGCGTTCGACGGATTCAACTTTTTGGACACCGTATCTGTACTGAGAATTACTGTTTGTCAGATAGTCTATCCCTTTGACTGTATCGGCATACAAAATACCTGTAGTCATTTTAGCCAGCAATTGGCGATCGAATGGAGGAGCAAATATTGTCTGCTTTGCCTCCAGCCACTTGCTAATTAAATCTGAAGCTTGTCCGAGAGTAATATTCAGAGCTTGACTAATATGATCTTTGCAGTAATGTGTTGCAATCCGTTGTCGGGTACAAGTAATATTTTCCGCTTTCGCCGGCGGAGTCAACCACAAAGGAGTTAAGATAGCGATTAGAATTATCGGTTTCATATCTAAAATCCTCCATCATGCTAAATTGACTTTATTGAGCCAAAATATAGGTGAGAATTATTAGCCGATTATCTCAACCTATCGTTAGTTTATCGGTAATTTTGTCTACATCATGTGCTGGGGAAATTTCGGAATTTTAATTGTATTAATTTTCTCACGATTGAGAATAAATTCTTGGTGCTCGCAAAGTCGGGTTAGCAGTGCCTAATTGCTGAAATGGCATGGAGACGGGCAATTGACTTGGAGGTGCGGGCAGCATTTCGCCTCGGAAGTCGAGGAGGGTGACGAGCAGCAGGTAGGCAACTGCTAAAATTATAGAAATCACGCCGGTGATAATAGCAACAATTTTTGAACGATCCATATTCAGCAAGTTTTAACTACAGCTAATATTAGTTTAACATTAAAAATAGCAATTATTACTTAACTTATGCAATAGAATATAATCAGGTGCTAGTTATTTCTCTGACCAAAATGGAACCTCTTGTAGATGCGCCAAATCCCATCGAGATGCCCAGAGCTACCCCAGTGGTGGAAACATTTAATCTGGGGAAGTTCTACCGTACCGGCTTCTGGATGAATGAAAAAATTGAATCGCTCAAAAATTGCACTCTGACTGTCTCTGAGGGGGAAACTTTCGGGCTGTTAGGGCAAAATGGAGCGGGGAAAACTACGCTGCTGAAAACTTTGCTGGGTATAGTACGGCCGACTTCTGGCAGGGCGCTGCTGTTGGGGAGGCCTTTGGGCGATCGCACTGTGAAGCAGCGAGTCGGCTACTTGCCAGAAAATCCCTATTTTTACGATTATCTCACGGGCTGGGAATTCTTGCAATTTGCGGCGGGCTTATTTCAAATTCCCCCCTCAATTCAGCGGCAGCGAATTCCGAATTTGCTAGACTTAGTTGGGCTATCTCAATCGGCAGCAATTAAAAAACAGTTGCGCCAGTATTCTAAGGGAATGCTGCAACGGATCGGCATGGCTCAAGCTTTGATTAACAATCCAGATGTGGTATTTTTGGATGAGCCGATGTCTGGTTTAGATCCGATGGGCCGCTATCAGATGCGGGAGATAATTTTATCGCTGAAAAATCAAGGAAAAACAATTTTTTTTAATTCGCATATATTGTCTGATGTGGAGAAGATTTGCGATCGAGTGGCTATTTTGGCTAGGGGTGAATTAATCTGCATTGGGGCGATAGACGAACTCTTGGGTAATACTGAAACTTACCGAGTTGAAGGTAGGGGCGGCCACTTGAATATCCTGCAAAAATGGATACCGGATATGGAAGTTGATAATGATTTGTGGTACGGTCATTTGCAGGGCGAGCCGAAGGAGTTTATTTCTAGTCTGAGTGGTACGGGAGGGCAGCTAATTGCCATGAATTTGGCTAAGCCTAGTTTGGAAGAGTTTTTTATGCAACAACTGCAAGAAAGAGGGATTTATTCTAGTGGTTGAAGTCCATAAAATCGGCGGCTGAAACTCGGCGGTTAAAACCCGGCGGTTGAAAGCACTACTACACAAATGAAGCCGCTCTCTAAGAGACTAAGAAAACGGGATATTCCGCCCGTTCCACAACACATCAAGCAGGATTTACGCGCCATATCCAGATGTATGGAGTCTTCATCAGCGGGGGGATTGCCCTACAAAACCCTATATTTAGAGGCTGTGCGTAAGTCCTGTCTCATTGACTGACATCTAAATTCGCCAAGCTAGTAATCGTTCAGATTGCTTGTCAACTTTGCACACATAAAGTATCCTCAACAGATAGAAGGTAGTAATGAGCTTTCTTTCAAAAAATCTTTAACCCAAACTAATACTATATCCTGGCTACAAAGTAATGTCTGTAAAGTTTGCTTGCAGCGAAAAAAGTAAGACTTAATTCCGAGAGATAGGTAGTAGCTTACAATCGTAGATTTTGGAATGGGCGGATATCTGTGTTGTGGGGAGAGACCCGATCTGGGAAGCAGCCCAGATGTATTGAAACTCGATCGCTCAATTATGCCGACTGATTAAAATACAAGTAAGTTTGTGGGCAGGGTGCAAAATGTCTAACATTCAACTCGGCAGTCTTAACGATAACTATTTCAATATCGATTTCGTTGGTAAGCTCGATTCCACAGACATTTATCGTTTCAATCGTCCTGCTGCAGGCAGTTTCCAAGTCTTGGCTGAAGGTTTTAGCGGCGGTCTGAAAATGGAACTGCTCGACAGCCAAGGAAAGCCGATCGAAACTATTTCAACTAGCGGCAAAAATCCCGGAACTCTCAGTACCGATAATTTGGGCGCAGGAGACTATACTCTCAAAGTTTCTCCCATCTCCTCCGACACAACCTATCAGATTAGTCTGGCGGCAAATGACAAAGTTGACCCACTCACAGGTTTGAAGGTTGACTCCGGTTTTTTTACGCCCGATCCTGCCGGTGAAGTAGGCTTTGATTTCCTGTATGATGGCGGCGGATTCAAAGGACAATTAGCCATATTTAGTTTGCAGGGTATGGAGAAATTTACTCCAGGCTCTGAGGAGTTTATCAAGGAAGCTGCAAAAAGGGCTCTGAGTAATTCGGTGTTGGGTCACGTCGTGATTTCTGATATTACAGAAGGAACAGATCCTCAATTCAGGGGTACTTTAGGGAAGGTAAATCTGAACACCGGGCCCTACAAAGGTGTGAAGAAGTTTGCGATGACTCCTGGAGAAGCATTTGCTGTGATGCTGGTGCCGGATGGCACGGTTAAAGAAGTATTTGATAAACCGGATATTGGCGGCGACAATCGTCCGCTGTTTTCGCTATCTAGCAGTGACGCGGATGATGCTTGGCTGTTGGGTCAGGTGGCAGATATTACTGGCGATGGTAAGACATTCGCGATCGAGGATCGATCAATTACTCCGAAGTCAGATTACGACTACGAGGATGTGATTTTCCGTTTGACGGGTGCGACAGGCAAAGCGGTCGAGGTGAAAGAAGTTATCGCTCCGGCTAAGGATTGGACTAAATCTGAAGGCGGTAAGAAATTGATCGATTATGTCACCTCAAAACTGCCTGATGAGCGCAAACCGCCTGCGGATACAGAACCGCCAACACCTGCGCCAACACCTGCACCTGCACCTGCACCTGCGCCAACACCTGCACCTGCGCCAACACCTGCGCCAACACCTGCGCCAACACCTGCACCAACACCGCCTGTAGCCCCACTGCCACCTGCGGAGCCAACACCGCCTGTAGCCTCACCCCCACCTGCGGAGCCAACACCGCCTGTAGCC
>NZ_JAUBSD010000060.1:0-43724 GCF_036704575.1 Microcoleus sp. K5-D4 | reverse complement strand
ACCTCTTTGAACAAAACTTGATATTTTTTATTATATCATATTAGTTGTTTGTGTAATTAATTTTGTTTGACTACTTACCTGTGTCACAAAAGTAATCCTTAAAACCGTACCTGTCCGTCGGGGGTGCGATCGCATCGATGTTCTCAAGCAAAAACAACATTCATGAATCAGCTTCTCAGACTATAAACGTGAACATCTAAGGGATTGAGGAAACCACTGAGTTGACCATTTTTGAAGCTCATGCCAGAAGCATGACCTGAAAACATAGGTTGTACTTCTCTCACATTTCCGGGAAGTTTAATCGCCACTTGAGCAGTACGATCGTATGAAGTATTGATGAAAACAGCTAGATTTTGGTTTTGATGCACCCAAATTCCAGCTAAGATGTTTTTCGCACCCGTCTCAATAGTTTTGAAATCTCCTTCTAGTAAGAACGAGTTAATTGCTTGCATTTCGGGTACTAAAGATTTGATTCCCATCCATAAATCTGGATGTTCCTGTAAAGTCCACTCTCGATCGTAATAAGTGTAGTAAATAATTCCTTTCGCACCCGCTAAAATTGCCTGATATGTCATATTACGTACCTCATCAAAAGTTGGTACCGCCGCGCCTTTCTCATACCACCGAAATGACTGCAAGTTTCCAATAATTAAACGATTGTTGGGAGCAGCATCGCGAGCAATAGAAATTATATTTTTAACCGAATTTAATGGTAGCTCTAATCCCACAGGATAAGCTTGAACTCCTACTGCATCAGCACTATTAATAAAATTAGAAATTTTTTTTTCTTTGCTACCGCTAATATAGGTTATGTGAGCGGGGTCGGCAGTTTTAAACTTACAATGTAAATCTAAAACCTGATTCAAAGTAAATCCATCTTTGTTACTATCGACATCATCAGCAATACTCCAACCAAAAATCGCTGATTTATTCTTAAATTTATTTACAACTTGAATAGGATCGACCGTTGGTACTAACTCAAATTCAGTCAGAACGTAAATACCGATTCGCTCAGACTCATCGAGAAATTTTTCATATTCTTCAAACTTTTCAAACCTTTTAAAAGAAGCGTGAATTATATTAAATCCTGCCGCCGCAATTTCACGTACGTGGTTCATGCGAACGTCCGCAGTAGATACCCAGGAAACGTGATAAAAACCAAAGGGAAAGAAGGGCTTGCCATTAACCATAGCAGTACCGTCAGCACGCACCTTAACTATAGGATTAGTAGTAGGAAGAACGGGGAGACGACCTGCACAGGATAAGCTGACATCAGAACTATTGCACGAACTAAAATAAAAAATAACTGAAATCAATAAAGCCGACAATGTTCTAATTAATTTACTAGGAAACTTATTCGTTATTTTTCTGTTATTATTATTCATTTGTTAAATTCCTATGCGATTATCTTGCTAGCTTTTTAAAGTCGGTCAGCGTGTCTTGCAAACTGCGATCGTTCCTGGGGAGGAATAGTATTTTCTGTTCTACACGAACTCGCACTTGAACTCAAGGCTAAAGCACCGAATAGGAAAATCCACCACAGACAAGTGAGCATTTGCAGTCTAAAAATGAAAAAATTCATAAATAGTGAAAATCCTGAAGCAACAATACCACAGCCTAAGATTGGAAATTCCAATTTTCTTGAATCCCGAAGCAGGAGACGAGCATAAACACTCCACAAAAACATAAAATATAGAAAACCAGCCATTCCAAGCTCGACAATTAGTAGCAAAAAAGTTGAGTGAGGGTGATATAAAATTGGTCCGAAGGAAGTTCGTATTATCTTAAAAGTTCTTCCTCCCTCTGCATCTGAACCATCCTCAATATCTAGAATATACCAATCCCAATAAGAGCCATAACCAGACCCCAAAATATTCAAGTCGGTAGTCCGATTACCAATAATTTTAAAAGATGTTAAGTATGTATCTGAACGGGATGAGTCTTCCAAGGACTGCAAGCGCTCGCCAGTATTTGATGTTGCAAATACTATTGCTGCTGCTATCATTACGAAAACAATTACTCCCAGAGCAGCAAGGGCAGCAATTTTCTTATTTTTATTAAATAAAATAGTTAAACAAAGAAATACACCAATAATGAGTATTGCGCCCCGTGACCCAAGACCGATTAGAGTCAGCATTAAAATAAAAATAATGGTAAGCTTAAATAAACGTTTGGTAGGAGTTTGAATCAGCTCTTGAATCGCAAATGCCAACGCTGGTATTAGCACAAAATATCCATCATCTGACCCAAACAACGGGCCTTGTACCCGCACTGTCGGATCGTTAATTAGGGCGCTTCTTACACCTGCAAACTGGAAGGATGATAAAGATGCAACTGTGTATAACAGCCCTACTCCAGCTAAACCAACTGTAAGTCGCCAGAGAAATAGCCGTACAGATGCAGCGGGTCTTTTTGCGATCGCATTATAGCCAAGCAAAAAGCTGGATGCTGTCAAAACCAGGGTACACATCATTCCCTTAGCATCGCGCGGGTCGATGCGGCTATCTTGAAGGGATAGCGTAGCATAAAATATCAGGCTAACTGTCAATATCGGCAAGTGATAATGCCAAGGTTCGAGGAAGGCGTTGATTAGATGTTCCCGTCTTTGTAAGGTGGTATTTGAGGTTTTTTTCCTCCTTGGACACAACAGGAATATGCAAGCGACTACTACAAGAAGTATGTCTTTGCCGTTAACAGGTATCGATTCAATTTCAAACCACGGAGTTTTGGTCGATGGTAGCACCGTCCAATATAAAAAGCTCAACCAAAACAGCAGGTCTAACATAAAATAAAATCACGAAAAATGACTAATGCTAGCAGCTAGAAAAGTTAGCCTCATAGACTTTTGTTAGCTCTTTTACACTCATATCAATACTGAAAGAACTCTTTTCTAAAACCCCTAGTGCATCCGATTGGGTAATGGTTGATGTATCGCCTCGTGCTGCCAAAACTGCCTCGACCCAATCCGATGCAGATTGCGACAAGGAAATTCGCCGCACCAGAGGCTTGACAATATCGACTTCCTCGGTAATGACATCGGAAAAAATACAGGGAAGTCCAGCCGCTTGTGCTTCTAGCAATACTAAGGGCAACCCTTCGTGAAAGGATGGCAAAAGGAATACATCCATAGCACCTAGCATTAACTGGGGTACGTCAGGTCGGACACCTGCGAAAATAATACGGTCTGTCAAACCAAGCTGAATAACTTTCTGTTCGATTTCTGGGCGCAGCGAACCATCACCTATCAGTAATAGGCGCATTTTTGGTTCTCGTTTGGCAACTTCCGCCACGATTTCCAACAGAAACAGATGGTTCTTTTGTTCGATAAATCTGCCTACATGACCGATCGCAAAAGCATCCGCAGGTAAACCCAATTCAGTCCGAATAGCAACCGAATTGACAGCAGACTGGAACGGAGTTAGATCGATGCCATAGTAAAGAATTTGCCTGCGCGGATCGGTTGACCATGCTGAACCGAATAGAGACGCGGCTGCCTTGTGGCTAACTCCTAAACCGACTTTTGCGTAGCGATCGACCCACCATTCTGTTAAAGCCAGATACAAACGCCGATACCACCCTGCTTTTGCCTGAACTGAGGAGGTATCGTTATGGCTTTGGGCAATGCGGACAGCTATGCCGGCTTGTTTTGCCAACCAAAGAACGTAACCGCTGAAGTGGTGGACATGACTGTGAACAATGTCATAGGGCCCGTATTCGCGTAGAATTCGTTTAAAGTTGCGACCGTATAGCCAAGGTTTTGCAGGAGCGAGGCAGGGGATAATCTTGCTGCCAAGAGCACGCACTTCGCCATCGTAAGGACAGGGTTTCTCAGTGTGAACTACAAAGTCCATATGGAAACGATCGCGATCGATATTTCGCAAAATGTGTATCAGCCAAGTTTCTATGCCGCCCCGATTCATGCCGCCGACGACATGAAGAATACGGATGGGACGCTGCTTAGTCGATGTTTGATTTTGTTCCTTGATATCTGTCGAGTCTGTGCAGTGCATAGAGGATAACTCCTAAACTAAAAACTGTTTGAACAATTGCAGTAACGATCAGCGCCAGCGCCGCCCCTTGAAGTCCCATAATTGGAATTAACCACAGACAAGCGATCGCAGAACTCCCCGTTACCAAAACAAACAAAGGCATTTGCACTCGAAAGTATCTAGCTGCCGTCATCCCGTAACCCAAAAAGGCAGAAACGTACCAAATACCCGCAGCCACCATCAGCCATAGGAACAAATCTGCTCGATCGGCATATTCCGGTTTATAAAGTAAAGTTAAGATTGGTTTGCCGGCAACAACCGCGACAAAAACGCCTCCCGCACCTAACATCAAGCCAACCCCCACCAGCTTGAGCAAAAGTGTGCGAAAAGCAGTGCTATTTCCCGCTGCATAATATTTTGCTAGTCGCGGACTTGCAGACTCCGCTAGCGCACTAACTACCATCTGCCCAACCACCATCAGGTAAGACATGGCAGCGAAAATTCCCAGTTCGCGTTCGCCCAAATACCGCTCGATAAAGTATCGAGGAATGTTAGTATTCAGCGAAATCAACATCATCACAAAACCCAGAGGTAAAGCAAGCCAAACTAACTTGCTCAAAGTTTTTCGGTGCCAGCGCGGGTACAAGGGATTGTGGCTGTTTGCAGGTTGAGCATCGGCAACAAATAAACCTTCTCTCTCTCTGCCATGCGAGGAATTCTTTAAAATTAATCTACCATTGCGAAGATCCCAAGCGAATAGGACTAAACCCCAGGCAATTGCTAATCCGATCGCTCCTCCTACAACACTCCCAGTCAGAGAAACTCCGATGCCTAAAAGTAACAGCGATAAAGGGCCTTTAATCATCAGGGCGATCGCAATCCGATCCATCCGTTCGTGTTGTTGAATCAAGCCGTAAAACACATCGCTGATCGACTCAAAAGCCTTTGCCAGGGCGATCGCCAAAATCACCAGTGAAGTCTCCCACCGATATCCAGCTTTGAGCGTAATTCCCGCAATTATCAAGAGTGCTGACCCAGTGCCTATTAACCTCAGACCTAGATAATCGCTAAAAACATAGTCTCCTTTCGCATCTGTCGCTTGGATACCTCGCAGTTGCAGATTAGTAAACATGATAACAGGTGCTGTCACCGCCAAACCCAAGGTAAATTGACCCACCATTTCAGGACTGCCCAATTTAGCTAGCACTACTAACATCCCCCACTGGGAAGCCGCATAAACGAGATTACCCGTGAAAGTCCAGGAAAAATTCCGGCGTAATGTTAGTGGTTTCAACTGTTGCATTAGTACCTAATTACCTGCTTGCTAATTGGTGAATTTAAATCCTATATTTCCCATTTCAAAGTTATTCACAAATGCCCCATTAAATTTTAGCAGCCATACCCCCTATCAAGTTCCCTACCGCCGCGCATTCTACAGGCTTCGAGAAAAAGTATCCCTGTCCGTAGAGGCATTTCAGAGCTTTGAGTTCAGCTATTTGCCATCTCGTTTCAACTCCTGTGGCAATCATGCCCATGCCTAACTCCTGAGTTATGGCAATAATTTTGTGAAGAATTTCTAAGTTCGGGTTGCTAGCATCAAGCCCGCTGACTAAAGAGCAATCTAGCTTCAAACTGTCGAATTTCCCATACTTCAGCCGCGTCAATTGGTAGAGGTGAGTTAATGATAAATCACTGAGACCGCAGTGGTCTATTTGTACTTGCAACCCTAAACTTTTAATTTGAACAAAAACAGACCCAGCCAAATCGGGATTTTCCGTCACAACATATTCAGGAATTTCTAACCTCAAACTAGAAGCATCAAGATTTGTCTCCTTCAATATTTGGCATATTGTCTGGATTAAGTCAGCTTGGAAAAACTGTTTGCTAGTTAGATTCACGCTGACTGTTAAAGGAGACTGAAGACCAAATTGCGACTGCCAAATTCGCATCTGGCTGCAAGCTTGCCGCAGTACCCACTCGCCAATAGGAATAATCAAGCCCGTTTCTTCTGAGAGTGTTAGGAATTCGTCTGGCCAAAGCAAACCTCGATTGGGGTGCTGCCAGCGCAACAGTGCTTCAAAACTACTAATTTGGTTGGTTTCCAGGCAGACGATCGGCTGATAGTGAATCCGAAACTCCTCATTGGCAAGAGCCACCAGCAAATCATTCTCCAACTGAACTGATGCTGCACTGCTAATCTTTGCTGGAGCGGTTATTTCTGTGGCTGTATTTGCGTGCAAATTGGCTGTTGAATATCCTGGTACGTACTCAGGCACTAACTGCTGTAACATTGAAACTATTAAATTTGTATCATTGCGATCGCCTGCTTGACAAAGAGCTTCTACTTCCAGATCGATATTTTCTTTCACTATGCGACTGGCATTGCCCAAGCTGAGAATTTTTTCGTGTTTAGTGCGGTTGTATTGCTCGCCCGGAATAAACAGTTCTTCAAACAATTTTTCTCCAGGTCGCAGCCCTGTAAACGCGATTTCTATGTCTTGACCCACTTCATATCCTGAGAGTCGGATCAAGTCCTTTGCTAAATCGAAAATTCGGATCGGTTCCCCCATGTCGAGCATGAATACTTCCCCGCCGCCGCCCAGGACTGCTGCCTGCAAAACGAGTTGAACTGCTTCGGGAATTGTCATGAAATAGCGACAGATATCTGGATGGGTAATTGTGATCGGCCCGCCCTCAGCAATTTGTCGCTTGAAAGTGGGTACGACGCTACCGCGGCTGCCAAGAACATTACCGAAACGAACCACTACAAAGGGGTTTTTGCTTTTTTTTGCTGCTTGCAGCACCAGCATTTCGGCAACTCTTTTGCTAGCTCCCATAATGCTAGTTGGATTCACCGCTTTGTCAGTGGAAATCATTACAAAGTTTTCCACATTGTATTTCAACGCCAGCTCCAAGAGATTTTTCGTCCCCCGCACATTGTTAGTAATCGCTTCCGGCGAGTTTAATTCCATCATGGGTACGTGTTTGTGAGCCGCTGCATGAAAAATGATGTCTGGTCTATTTTTTTCAAAAACGTACTCTAAGCGATCTATCAAACGAATGTCGGCGATAAAAGCTGTCAGGCGAGTAATATCTGTTTGGGTTTTGCTGGTCTTTTTGAGTTCTGACAGGACTTTTGTGAGTTCTTGTTGAATGTTGAATACAGAATTTTCTCCATGTCCGACGATGATGATTTCCGCAGGAGCGCACTTTAATATTTGCCGACAAAGTTCGCTGCCGATGGAGCCCCCGGCACCAGTAACTAGAACTTTCTTGCCTCCAATCAATCCCAAGACTTTCTGGGTATCGGTTTGAATGGGGGCGCGGCGGAGCAAGTCCTCAATCTGTACTTCTCTGAGGCTACCTAAACTGACGCGGCCTTTGATGATTTCATTGAGGCCGGGGAGGGTGCTGGTTGGAATTCCAATTGACTGGCAAATTTCTACGATTTCCCTAATCTCTTTTCCCGGAGCTGAGGGGATGGCAATCATGACTTTGCCGATATTTAGCGATCGAACTACTTCCGGAATGTTACAGCGATTGCCGACTACAGTCAGTCTGCCAATCTGCTTGGAGATTTTTTTGGGGTCGTCGTCAATAAAAGCGATTGGATCTAGTCCTACCTCCGGGCTCCTCTGCATCGTTTGCATCAGAGATGTGCCTGCACTGCCCGCACCGACTATCAGGACGCGATCGCGTTGCTGAACTTTCCACGGTTTTTGGTTCCATCTTTCGAGGGCTGGAATGCTGAAACGAATGGCCCCAACTAACAAAAAGCTAATGATAGCGTCTAGTAGCGGCAGCGATCGTGGCAGAGCGCGCGACGAATTATTTAGGTGGTAGAGTTGTTGGAACAAGATAATTTCCACTGCTAGGGATATACCTATCAGCATCGCTATTTGTGTCATTTCTTCCAGACCCGCATACTGCCAGTAACGCTTGTAGAATCCCCCGGCATAAAATACTGCTAATTTGACTGCTACAAATAATACTGTCACTAACGCTAGACTGTGTAGATAGGGAGCCAGAGTTAATGTATCATCTAAACGAATTGCCAGGGCCAATAACGGTGCGATCGCTAAACAAATTGCATCGATTATTAAAAAATGACGGGTTCTTAATCCCACCAACACTTTGCTGATTTTTTTGGCGCTCATATTCATCCTACCCTATTACACAAAAACTTTACTAAACCTATATCTAGTACCTAATGCTGAGGTATTTTTTTATACCGCCCAGCCCACTGAAATTAATCCGCCTTTCTTTTAATCCGGCATCACTCAAGTGATATCATTAAGGCGATTACCAAGAATACTTCGCCTCTCCTAATTGTTGTTTTTATTCTTTTTTTAGATTGAATTCTGAGATTTTAATGCTGAGTCAATCTTCTCCTAATACTGGTTCCCTTGCTCGTAAATTTATAATTCTTTACTTGTTTTTAACAAAAATATATAACTTATTTGTTATGGGGAACACACATATATTTGTTTCAACCATGACAGTGCTTGACTTAAGTGATACAATAGATATCCTCAATAATGAGTTGAAAAGCCTAGGGTGTTACTGTTTACCAAGAATCATTTTTCGGGAGTAACTGATGGAATCAACTGAAAGTGGTATCGGATTTCAGCAATACTGGCAGATTCTTAAGCGCAGGTGGCTGCCAGCTTTAGTTGTATTTGCCTCCGTTATTGCACTCGTCAGCTACAGTGCGATCGAGGAAAAGCCCATCTATGAAGCAGAAGGAAAGCTGTTATTTAAGAAAACAACTCCTGGTTCGGCTTTAACAGAATTGGGAAAAGAAATCGGACAGTTGACTCCTGCCGCGGAGCAAAGTAACCCTCTGACTACTGAGATAGAACTCGTTCGATCTCTAGAAATTATTGAAAAAACTATAAATATACTTCAGTTAAAAGACGACGAAAATAATCATCTCAAAACCCAAGATTTTTTGAAAAATCTGACTGTAGCTACTATTCGGGGAGCTGATATTCTCAGGATTTCATACAAACACAAAAATCCGCAAGTAGCAGCAAATGTCGTAAAAACCCTAATGAACTATTATATAGATAACAATCAAAAAGTCAATCGCTTAGAAGCTGTGTCTGTTCGACAGTTTATTGAAAAAAAACTGCCTAATTCAGAGAAAATTATGCGAAAAGCCGCGGGAGAATTGAGCCAATTTAAAGAAAATAATAAAGTTGTAAATCTTGAAGAAGAAGCTAAATCAGCAGTGGCAGTTATGGCGGGACTAGAAAGTCAAATCGACCAAGCTAAGTCTGATTTGCTCAAGGCAAGTGCTAAGTCCAAAGCATTTGAAGACGAATTACAAATGAATCCCCAGCAAGCATTGACCGCCAGCACTCTCAGCCAATCTAGCACTGTGCAGGAAGCTCTCAAAGAGTACAAACAGATCGAGCGGCAGTTAGCAATTGAGCAAAACCGCTACCTGGAAACTTCGCCTGTAATAACTAGGTTAGAAACTAAGAAAGCTACTATGAAAGCTTTACTAGACCAACAAATACAACAAGTTTTAGGCGAAGGAAAGCTGTTGCCAAATCAAACTTTACAGATAGGAGAGGTGAAACCAAAACTGATCGAAGAATTTATTAAGGTAGATGTAGAACGCCAGGGTTTGGCTGAGCGAGTTACTATTTTATCAAATGCTCTAGCTGGCTACAGGCAGCGGGTTAAAGTTTTGCCGAAGCTAGAGAAAGAAAAGCGCCAACTTGAAAGGAAACTCCAAGAAGCCGAAGCTGATTACGAAGAATTGCAGAAAAAACTTCAGCAAATTCGGATTACTGAAAATCAGCAAGTGGGGAATGCTAGGATTATCCAAAAGGCGAGTGTTCCTGAAGAACCAGTACGTTCTCGCAAGCTTTTATTGCTGGTATCTGGGGGTTTGTTGGGAACTCTGCTAGCTATAGCTGCGGCGATACTTTTAGAATCTCAAGATAAGTCTGTGAAAACTATTGAAGAGGCGAGGGAATTGTTTGGGTTTACTTTGTTGGGGGTAATTCCTTTGCATAGAAAGCCGGACAAAAATCCTCGGCGCAATTCCCGGCAGATTAAGTCTGTTACGCAGGATTTAGAGCTATCTCCCCGACAGATTGTGGTTAGAGATACTCCTCATACTTCGAGCAGTGCTGCTTATCGAATGCTTCAGGCAAATCTGAGATTCCTGAGTTCTGATAAAGAGCTGAAAGTTATTGTTGTCAGTAGTTCGCTACCGCAAGAAGGCAAGTCTACGGTATCTGCTAATTTGGCTGTAGCTATAGCTCAATTAGGAAGGAAGGTTTTGTTGGTAGATGGGGATATGCACTGTCCTGTTCAACATCGGATTTGGGAACTTCCCAATCAAGTAGGCTTGAGCAACGTGATAGTCGGACAAGCTGGATTTGGGGATGCGATCGCCCAAGTTATGGATAATTTAGATGTGCTCACTTGCGGCGTGATTCCGCCTAACCCAATGGCTCTGTTGGACTCGCAGCGGCTCACTTTATTAATTAAGCAATTTTCGGCGAGTTATGATGCCGTGATCGTTGATACTCCTGCTTTGAATGTTGCTGCTGATGCTCTGATTCTCGGGAATAAAGCAGATGGGATTTTATTGGTAGTGCGACCTGGAGTTCTTCATTCTGGTACTGTGGCTTTTGCGAAGGAGCTATTGAAGAAATCAAATCAGCACGTTCTGGGCTTAGTGGTGAATGGAGTAAGTCCTAAAAACGAACCGCACAGCCATTACTATTTTACCAATGAATCTTACACTCAAGAGCAGAGTCCTGGTATTAAAAAAACGAATAACCAGTAACCAATAACAACAGTTAACTGTTAACGGACAACTGACTAAATTGGCAGCCGCACTCCGAAAGTCGAGCCGAGTCCTTCCCCAGGACTTTCGGCCCAGACACTGCCGCCGTGGAGTTCCACGAGATGGCGGACGATCGCCAATCCCAGTCCCAGCCCGCCGTAATTGCGCGTAGAAGTGCTGTCAGCTTGGCGGAAGCGATCGAAAACAAAGGGCAAAAACTCCTTGCTGATGCCAATTCCCGTATCGCTGACAACGATCAAAACAGAGTGAACCGGAGACGGCCCAGACAACATAGCGCCACCCGCTGCTCCCGGTTCCCCATCCTCCAAGAGCGTGATTTCCACGCGACCCGACGGGGGCGTAAACTTAATAGCATTCGAGAGCAAATTCCACACCACCTGCTGCAAACGAGTAGCATCGCCTCTCACCAAGCTCACCCCTTCGCCACAAAAACTCGCCAATTCAATTCCCCTAGCTTCAGCATCAGGGGTCAGCGCCTTCACCGCCGTTTCTACAATCCGCACCAAATCCACCGGGAACAGCTTCAAACAGACTTTGCCGCTCACAATCCGGGAAACGTCGAGCAAATCCTCAATCATCTGAGTCTGCAACCGCGCGTTTCGCTCAATAGTCTCCAAACCGACAGCCGTTTTTTCGGCACTCATCTGGCGCTGCCGCAGCATCTGCGCCCAGCCCAAAATGGCGTTCAGAGGCGTCCGCAACTCGTGAGAAAGCGTTCCCAAGAACTGGTCTTTAATCCGGTTAGCCTCCGCTGCTTCCCGGTAAAGCCGCGCATTGTCGATCGCCACCGCGGCATCCCGCGCCAAATCCTCCAGCAAAACCAAATCCTCCTGCCCGCAGCGGCGGCCCGACTCCCCGCACAGCAACGAAATCGCTCCCAGCGTCCGCCCGCGAGCGATCAGCGGCACGCAGATTGCCGACAGCACTTGGGATTGGGATCGCAGCACCAACTGCAGTTCCTTGTCCGGCACAACCGCTTCGATCACCCATTCCGGTATTTCTGGGTAGAGCTTCGACTCACCAGTCCGCAGCACCTTTGCTACTCCGTGCCGTCCCTGGGGGTCTAGTGGCATACGCCGATCGATTTGCCGCAGCAGAGCGACTTTGCTCGGATCTGAGTGAGCAACTGCTTGCAAGCGGATCGAGCCGTCGGCATCAAGCAAATGCACACAGCACCAATCCCCCAGCTCCGGTACTGTTAAATCTGCCAAACCTTGCAGCGCCTTCTCGTAATCCAGGGAAGCCGACGACAGCAAAGCCAAAGCTTGAGCGTTAAAATAGGCTGTTTGGGCCGATCGCTGGCGATCGTCAATATCAGTACAAGTCCCGAACCATTTGAGAATTTTCCCGTCAGCGTCCCGCACGGGCAATGCCCTGCCCAGATGCCAGCGATAAGATCCGTCAGATGCCCGTTTAAAACGGTATTCCACCTCGTAAGTCTTCCCTGTCTCCACCGAGGTCTTCCAGCTTTCTACGGAATTTTCCACGTCATCTGGATGCAGGGCTAGCTGCCACCCCCAGCCTTGAGTTTCCTCCAGGGTCAAGCCAGTATATTCAAACCAGCGCTGGTTGTAGTAGTCGAGCCAGCCGTCGGCTTTGGCAGTCCAAACTATTTGTGGGATGGCTTCAGCGAGGACGCGGTACAACTGTTCGCTGGCTTCGGCTTGGCGACGGGCGGCCTGTTCCCGCGCCAATGCCCAATTCCGCTGTTCTTCGGCCTCTTTGCGAGCGGTGATGTCGCTAATCACGCCGATCCATTTGTAGGGATTGCCTTGTTTGTCAAGCACTGCTTTGCCCCGATCGATCCAGTGGAGCAAGCGGCCCCGCTGGCACTGAACGCGGTATTCCTGAAAAAATGGGGCGGCAGAACTGTCTGGCGCACTCAAATACCGATCGACTGCGGCCAAAACTCGATCGCGGTCGATCGGGTGCAAGATACTGTTCCAAGCTGCTCTTGTCCTCGGAAATCCCCCTTTTGCGTACTCCAAATGTTCGTCTACGTGACCGAACCACAGCACGATCCCGGTTTCGATATCCCATTCGTAAATCAAATCGCTGGCACTTTCTGCAGCAATCCGAAACCGCTCTTCAGACTGTCGCAGCACTTCCAGAAATTTAAAACGTTCCGTCACGTCCAAAACCAGAGACAGCACCGATACCAACTGTCCCGAATCGCTGTAAAAAGCCGAATTGTACCATTCGCAGTGTACCAACGAACCCCACTTATTATAATTGCTGTTGCGAACTACATTGCAGCGATTTTCGGGTTTTTTTAAACTATAAATTGCCGATTCTACCTCTTCCAAATCGCCCTTAGAAATAAAGTTCCATTCGCTAAAATGCTTGCCTAAAACTTCTATTTTTTCCCACCCAAAAATCTTCTGTGCCGCCGGCGACCACCCGCTGAGACGAAAATTTTCATCCCACTCAATCACCGCTAGGGGGGTATTTTCAAAATGAGAAGTGAGTTTTTGTAGCGCCTCGCGCAGGGATGCTTCTACTTGCTTACGCCCAGTAATATCGCTAAAAGAAATAGCAATGCCGTCGCCCAATTTAACGGTCATAATCCGAAACCAGGCGATAATGCCTTCGTTGTTGTAATAAATCTCGGTATCGAGGGGAATTCCTGTTTCTACAACTTGCACGTAACGGTCGAACAAATTGTTATCTTTATGACCAGGCAGCACTTGCAGCAATCGCTTGCCCGTTAATTCTTCAGGGGTACGGTGTTGCATTTTTGCCGCTGCGGGATTGACGTATTCCCATTCAAAATCCACAATTGTGGATTCGTCGCGGATGCTGCGGAATACGTTAAATCCGTCTAGAGATAATTCCTGAAAAACGCGGAAGCGTTCTTCGCTTTCTTGCAACTTGTCTACAGTGTCAAGCAGGAGGTCCTCGACTCGCTCGCGCTGTGTTATTTCTGCAAGCAATTGCTGGTTAATTTGCTGGAGTTCGGTTGTGAGGGAGGGGACGGAATTTGTAATAGCAGAGTTGGCTTGCAGTCGATCGACCTTTTGGGTTCCCAGCGCCGTATTTCCTGGAAAAGAGACCGCCCCAGCCCCAGCCAACACTTGAGGAACCCAGGGTATCAGGGATGCTACAGCCCACAAAGAGATGATAGCGGTAACGGCGGCGATCAAACTTGACAGCCAGTAGCTGGGATGCACCAGCATCCAAACTTGCATCAAGTGAGTTGTCCCGCCGCAGAAAAACCAGGCTCCCAATAGCAGAAACCCCTTGCTCAAAGGCACGTCCCGCTGCTTCCGGGCATAGTATGTCAGAATTGCTGGAATTGAATAATAAGCCAAGGCAATTAACAAATCGCTGACCGCGTGCAGTCCCATCAACTGGGGTTGCCACTGGCAACAGCCATCTTGGGGAATAAAATTGTGGTTAAATGACATAATCTTAATAAATGGCAGCATTTCGGCTTTCCTGTGCGATCGATCCTAGTTGCACTTGTGTTGCTGAACCGCTAATTTCTAGTTTATACACAAAAAAACATAAAACAAGAGTGACTTTAGTCCGGGGAGGAAAGTTCACAGCAGGCTTTAACCTGCCTGAAATATTCGTAAATTTATTGAGAGGTTAAGGGAGAGTGAGGTACTATAATTCCCCAGGAGGTACGAAATTCAATGCTATATTTTGAATTCACAACTTACGGAAAAACAGAGCAATTGAGCGCACGGGATGAAGGGATTACTAGAGTGCCGTTCATTGACACGGTTTAGCTAGAAGCTTGCAATATTCGATAAATTCATCTTTATTGAATCTATTTTTTGATAACTTTGCAGATTCAGAAATCCCTTCAACATAGGAGAATCGACCTCTACTTCGAGGCTCAGAAATCCTGCCGGAGCAGATTCATACTTGGAGCGAACCATCCCCGCCTCTCGCCTCGGAATGAAAACTAATCTGTACCTGTATCAAAGTCTACTAAATTCTGCTACTAAATCGGTTAATGTCACAGATTATCTTCCAGTCAAATTTCTGAAACCATCTCGAATTAAACCTCCATGCGCTTAGAGCAGCTTCAAGCATTTCTTTCAGTTGCTGAAACTGGTAGCTTTCAGCAAGCGGCCCGGAAGTGTGGCGTTACCCAATCGACTATTAGCCGCCAAGTGCAGGGATTAGAAGCGGAAGTGGGTTTGTCGCTGTTTCACCGCACGGCCCACGCGAAACTGACTGTGGGAGGGGAATGCCTGCTACCTCACGCTCGCAAAATCTGTCAGACTTGGCAAAATGCTGCTGAAGAATTGGGAGACTTACGGGCGGGAAAGCAGCCGGAACTTTGCGTGGCTGCGATTCACTCGGTTTGCGCTGCTTATTTGCCGCCTGTGCTGCAAAAGTTTTGCCGCGACTATCCAGACGTGCAGTTGCGGGTGACTTCCCTCGGAAGCGATCGAGCCCTAAAAGTCCTCAAAGACGGTTTGGTGGACATAGCGGTGGTGATGAACAACCGCTATTTTACTCAAGCCCCGGAAATGTTGGTTGAGGTGCTCTACAATGAGCCGATCGAGGTGTTGATGGCGGCGGGTCATCCCCTGGCTCAGTACGAACGAGTACCTTGGCCGGAATTGATTTGTTACCCGCAAGTGGTGTTTAAGGACGGGTACGGAATGCAGCGGATGGTGCAAGAACAATTTGGACGCATCGGTGCTAAACTTCATGCTGTTTTGGAACTCAACACTCTTGATGCTTTTCGGGGTGTGGTGCGACAGGGAGAGTTGATTGCTTTGCTGCCGCATTCAGCTTTGCTGGAGGCGAAGGGCGATCGCACTTTAGCTATTCGGTCGATCGCCCAAGATCGGTCAAATTCCAAGGTTTCGACGATCGGTCAATTGGCAGCCGATCCCACTTGGACTCGCGAAGTGGTGTTGGTGACAACTCACGATCGAATGCAAATTCCGCCGATCGCCCATTTCTGGAATCTGGTACGCGAATTTGTGCCGCCATTTGATTTAATCAAGCTAGAAAAATCAGGGAGTTAATTCGATAATTTTGAATTGAATTTTGGGAAGTTTAAATTTAAACGGATTCAAATATTACCAATTACTAACTACCAATTACTAACTACCAACTACCCATTACTAACTTTAAAAGTTATGAGTGACGCATTTAGAGAACTGCTGCGAAAAATTGGCAGCGGAGTACACACAGGAGAAAACTTAACTCGCTCCGAAGCAGCAGCAGCCACGCGGATGATGCTGCTGGGGGAAGCAACACCAGCTCAAATCGGAGCTTTTATGATTTCCCACCGCATTAAACGGCCCACCGGCGAAGAATTAGCCGGAATGCTGGATGCTTATGAAGAATTGGGGCCTATGCTTGCCCCCCCAAACCGAGAAAAAGGTTTTTCCGTCTCAACCGTCGCCGTGTTTGGGGTTGCTTACGACGGGCGATCGCGCACAGCTCCAATTAGCCCTTTAACAGCCCTAATTTTAGCTGCCTCTGGCGTCCCAACTCTCATGCACGGGGGGGAGACCATGCCAACGAAAGAAGGCATTCCCCTGATTGAAATTTGGCGTGGTTTGGGAGTTGACTGGAGAAAACTGAGTTTAGAAAAAGTCCAGCAAGTTTTTGACAATACGGGTTTAGGTTTTGTTTACCTTCCCAAGCATTTTCCTCAAGCCACCGCTTTAGTTCCCTACCGCCGCGAAATTGGTAAACGGCCACCTTTTTCGACAATGGAGTTGATGTGGTGTCCCTGTGCCGGCGACGTTAACGTCATCTCCGGCTACGTCCACCCGCCCACAGAAGGTATGTTTCAAAAAGCCTTTGAGTTGCGGGGAATCAAAAATTATACCACAGTCAAAGGATTGGAGGGAAGCTGCGATTTGCCGCGCGATCGTACTGCGATTATCGGCATTGCTAAGCCGGACGCTGAGTTTGAACGAGTGCTTTTAGCTCACGGAGATTACGGTTTTAGCAACACAAATCCTGCCTTTGAATCAGCCCCAGAGTTATTCAAACAAATGCAGGAAGTGTTGCTGGGAAAACCCTCGGAATTGATGCAGTCCGCTATCTGGAACGGCGGATTTTATCTGTGGCGCAGCGGAGTTTGTTTGGATATAAACTCGGGTTTGATTGAGGCCGAAACTTTATTAAGTCGCGGTCAAGTGGTGCAAAAACTTGAGGAAGTTAGCCAAGCCGTTAGTGTTTTGAGTTGACTGTTGACTGTTAACTACTGACTACTGACTACCAGACATCTCCAATAATTATTGTGGAACAGGCATCTTGCCTGTTCAAAACAGGTAATTCTTGCGATGACTACTGACTACTGACTGCTGACTACTGACTACTGACTAATGACTAATCATAAAATTGCTGTAATTGTGCTTGCAGGCGGTCAAAGTTCGCGGATGGGTAAGGATAAAGCTCTACTGGAAATTGAGGGCAAATCCCTATTGCAGCGGGCGTTGGAAGTGGCCGCAGTTGTAACCCCCGAAGTTTATGTTCTGACTGCTTGGCCCGATCGCTATCGATCGACCTTAACCGAAACATCCCAATTTCTGGTAGAGTACAATCCGGGCTCCGGGCCTTTGGTTGCATTGACTCAGGGATTGACAGAAATTGCCGCCGAGTGGATTTTACTGTTAGCTTGCGATTTGCCTTTGTTGGATGCCCAGATTATTCAGAATTGGGCAAGTCAGTTAACAGAATTTTCCCCATCAACTTTAGCAGTTGTGCCTTATCAAAATTCGCGCTGGGAGCCTTTGTGTGGCTTCTACCGCCAACAATCTCTGCCCAGCTTGAAAAGTTTTATTGACAAAGGGGGACGTTCCTTTCAAGTGTGGTTAAATCAAATCTCCTCAATACCTCTACCTGTAGGGGAACCAGAAGCAGTAATGTTATCCAATTGCAATACATTACAAGAGTTTGAGCAATTAAAAGGTAAAATGGTTAACGGTTGACAGTTGACTAATGACTAATGACTAATTACTAATTACTAATTACTAATTACTAATGATTAACCAATATTGGTTGCTTGATCGCAATATAACTTTCCTCAATCACGGCTCTTTTGGGGCTTGTCCCATTCCCGTACTCGAAGCGCAAACCATTTTTCGAGAACAACTGGAAAGAGAACCATTGCGCTTCCTTCTGCGGGAATTTGAACCCTTGTTGGATAATGCGAGAAATCAGTTAGCAGCATTTCTCGGTGCGGCTGAGGATGACTTGGCTTTTGTGCCGAATGCCACGACGGGAGTAAATGCTGTTTTGCGAGCGCTCTGTTTTTCTCCGGGCGACGAATTGCTAACTACAAATCAGGAATACAACGCTTGCCGCAATACACTTAATTTTGTAGCCGAGCGTACAGGCGCTAAAGTAATAGTAGCAGAAGTCCCCTTTCCAATTGAATCACCCGACCAAATTATTGAAGCAATAATTAAGTGCGTTTCACCGCAAACAAAGTTAGCTTTATTAGACCACGTTGTTAGCCAAACAGGTTTAATTTTTCCCATCAAACAGTTAGTGGGCGCGTTAGCTAACCGTGGCGTGGATGTATTGGTAGACGGAGCTCATGCGCCGGGAATGGTAGCACTGAATTTAGATGAAATTGGCGCGGCTTACTATACGGGAAATTGCCATAAATGGCTGTGTGCGCCCAAAGGTGCGGGCTTTTTATACGTGCGGCGCGACAAGCAAGATGCAATTCGCCCAACTACGATCAGTCACGGTGCTAACTCGCCGCGCGCTGATAAATCGCGCTTTCAATTAGAATTTGACTGGATGGGGACAGTCGATCCTAGCCCCTATTTGTGCGTACCTGTAGCTATTGATTTTATGGGTTCTTTGTTGAGCGGCGGCTGGCCGGAATTGAGGGCAAAGAATCATGCTTTAGCATTGGCGGGGAGAAAAATATTGGCGGACAAATTAGATTTGCCGCTGCCTTGTCCTGATGAAATGGTGGGTTCGATGGCTGTTGTGCCTCTGGCAGACGGCCAGTCTGATGAGGTTGCAAAGGGAGGAATTCCACCTTTGCAAGAGGCGCTGTGGGAGATTTTTAAAATAGAAGTTCCGGTGATTCCTTGGCCGAATGCTAGTAAGCAGTTGGTGAGAATTTCGGCTCAGTTATACAATACTTTGCCGCAGTATCAATATTTAGCTAAGGCGCTGGTTGAGCTGACGAGAATTTGAGCTGGAGCTTCCCCAAAAGAAACATCACACCCAGCTACAAACAGTTATAAGTTTGTAGTTAGGGTGTCGGTTCTCATAGTTTGGGAGAAGACAGACTATTCCTCCTTACTATAAACGTAGTAAGGGTTATATAAATAAGCAAAATAAGAGGAAAAATCCTGCAATTAATCACCTTTATTCCTATTTAATTTTGCTACTTTTTACCTCACAAAAAATACTCAAAAAAAATTGCTCTAAAACCCCATCGCCCTCAACTTCGCCCATCCACCCAAACCGAATAAAATTTTTAAATAACCCGGAAAAATTCCTAAGTTAAAACAGGCTGGTCAAAGCGGATAGCGCACAACTTCCGCGCAACAGAATATAATGTATCCACACTTGCATTTTTGCAAACAAAACAAAGGAAATGAAAAGAGGCGAATACCATGTCCAATGCCATGATGGTAATTTACCCCTATCGCGAACAGTACACCTGGGTTTTTGACGACGAGCGAGTCGGACTTGTCCGAGAACCATTTGTTCAGGGCGTCCCCGAAATGATTAACGCGCTTGTCGCAGACATTCCCAATGCCGCTCAAGGTTTCCGACTTTTATTTTCAGCCAATCCATTTCCCGGATATCAAGCAGAAATGCTGTGGTTGAAAGCAGAATACGGCGGTAACTGGTATCGGTGGGAATCGAAAAATCTCGAAGGCTGGCTGTGTCCGGCTATGTTCAAATACTTTCCCGAAGCACCGCCCAAGTTTTACTGCAAAGCTGAAAAACTGCAATAACCAACAGCAAGTCAATGAAAAACTTGTCAATTTTTAAAAGAAACTTTGTTGAACGAGTCGATAAAACATCTCGAAAAAAGCCTAAATTCTTCCTATATATAGTGGGGCTATTTTTCTTGGTTTTCACAGCCGCCATCTCGGCCACAATGGGGGCAATTACTGCCCTGTTAGCTCCCGTGGAACCGCCAATTATCAATAGAGTATTAGAGGCGACTGGCTTTGACTATCTATCCTCCAACCGCTCTGGATACCGCCTATCGCGGCCCGTTAATATCTTGATATTGGGAATTGACCGCGTGCCGGAAGCTGCAGCCAATGGCCCTAAGATATTTAACGGTCGCAGCGATACAATACTCTTATTACACCTCGATCCTAGAGATAAATCTATTAGTTTGCTTTCAGTTCCACGAGATACTAAAGTCGAAGTTCCCGGAATTAGCTTCAGCAAAATTAGCGAAGCCAATGCTAGAGGAGGAGCAGCTTTGGCGACGCGATTGGTTAGCAGTATGCTGAACAATACGAAAATTGAACGATACGTGCGAGTCAGCAGCAGTGCGTTTCGGGAATTAGTGGATTTGTTAGGCGGAGTAGAGGTATTTGTACCTCGACCAATGTCCTATACAGATACCGCTCAAAAGTTAAAAATAAACTTAGCTAAGGGATGGCAAACTCTCAACGGAGAACAAGCAGAACAATTTGCTAGATTTCGCAACGACGGTTTAGGAGATATCGGCCGCATTCAGCGGCAGCAATCTTTAATTCAAGCTATTCGCGATCGCCTCGCAAGTCCATCAGTATTGGTGCGCTTGCCACAAATTGTGCGATTGATGCAAAAATATGTGGATACAAACCTAAATTATGAGGAAATATTGACGCTGGCAAATTTCGGTTTGCAATTGGATCGAGAGAATTTTAAAATGGTAATGTTGCCGGGAAGTTCTAGTTCAGAACAAGCCGATTTGAGGAGTTATTGGATTGTAGATGCGATGGGGCTCGATCGCATTATGACACAATATTTAAACCCGGGCGTGCCGGATTTTGCACAAGGACGATTTCGCAACCCAACCGAGTCCGTTTTGCCCAAAAACCTCAAAATAGCTGTCCAAAATGCTTCTAACAAAGCGACAACCGCAAAAAATGTTGCTGACTTTCTCACAAAAAAGGGCTTTTTTAATGTATCTGTAGTGCAGGATTCGCCGGAGAAGCAGCGTCAAAGTCAAATTATTGTTCAGCAAGGAGATTTAGAGGCAGCGAATTTACTGCGAAAAGAGCTAGGCGGCGGTAAAATTGAAGCCTCTTCTACCGGTGAAATCAATTCTGACTTGACGCTTCGCGTCGGCGAAGATTGGGTAAAGCGATTTTAATTAGTCATTAGTCATTAGTCAGCAGTTAAGCGTCAACAGGTAACAGTCAACAGTCAACTATGCCCAATTCCCCATTCCCCTCATCATGAAAAGTGTTTTCCGAATTGTTCTGAGCCTGGTTTTAAGTTTAGTGTTGGCTTGTGCGTGGGTGCTGCTGAGTGCTACTCCGGCATTTGCCCTGCCGAAAACAAGTATTAATTACACAAATATTAATTTGTCCGATCGCGATTTTTCAAACTCGGATTTAGCGGGGGGAACATTTGTCGCTGCTGAAATGCGGGGAACAAATTTTCAAGGTGCTGATTTAACTAATGCAATTTTGACTAAGGGAGTTTTGCTGAATGCCAACTTGTCAGGTGCTAACCTCTCCGGTGCTTTGGCGGATAGAGTTACATTCGACGGCGCTAATTTGACAAATGCTAATTTTTCCGAGGCAATTATGACTCGAACTCGGTTTTTTGATGCTGCAATTTCCGGGGCTGATTTTACTGACGCGATTATCGACGCTTATCAAGTGAGTATCCTGTGCGAGAAAGCAGATGGTGTCAATCCCGTGACGGGAGTGTCTACCCGAGACAGTTTGGGATGTCCGTAGAAATTCACACTAAAAAAATCCCTGGCTAATTATTTGATTAGATGCACTTGTAGGGAAGTGAAATACACAAATTAAAGCCCCTCTCCTGCAAGGCGAGGGGTTTGAGGAAATTTCCAAGTATTGGCTCTATCGAGCGCTACAAATGTCTGTGCTGGCAGTACCAACTACCAAATCGGAATTCAGAAGCAAATCTAAATCGGTGTCAGGATTAACAGCATACAAATCGACTTTATCTCGACCCAAAAATACTCCGATCAAAGTCCCAATTCCCGCACCGCCGAGCACCTCTTCAGTCGCGATCGCCCGATCGCCCGTAACACCTGCGATCGCCGCCGCTGCTGCTGCACCCAACGCCGTATTCTTAACCAGATTACCAACATTAACGCCCTTGGTAACAGTTTCTTTCCTAGTAATCACTTGCGAAGTGGCATTGAGAGGCACTCTGCTGCCGTTGATGATACTTAATTCTTGAGCCACAAACTGAACGCCCGAAGCAGTCGATCGCAATTCGCCACTAATTTTCGAGCCTTCCGGTATCAGCACTTGGCCATTATTGCCCGTGATATCCGAAGCAACAGTCAGCGTAATCGGAGACTTGTCATTGGGGCCGAGCAAAATCTTGCCTTTTGCATATTCGATTGGGATAGTCACCCCCCTAGGAATTTGCACAGCAACAGATTCGCTAACATCAATCTTAGCAATGTAAGGAGAATTAATTGCTCTTGCTTGATTGGTACTCACTAATGTTTGATAGATAAAAGCAGCTACTTCAGCTCGCGTTGCTGACTTGTTGGGTTTGAGAGATTTAGGACTGGGATAGCTGACAACCAACTGTTTTTCAGTAGCAGCAGCCACGCTTTTGACAGCATAACTTTGAATCTCACCCGCATCATTATAGTAGCTGAGAACATCTTGAAAATCGCACTTAGGCTCATAGCCCATGCCGTTATTTAAAGCGACTACAACTTGAACGCGAGGAATCTGCTGTGTCGGCCTGAAAACATTGCCGGGATAGCCAGACATCCATCCCATTTCGTAAGCTTCGGCGATCGCCCCGCTTGCCCAAAAATTAGACGGAACATCGGCAAACCTTACAGCAGCGCGGGTTTTTGCCTTTTTCACAGAACGGATCATTGCCGCGAATTCAGCCCGCGTTACCGGTGCATCCGGGCGAAAACTACCATCGGGAAATCCTTTGATAATTCCTCTTTCTGACAAATCTTGAATAAAGTCTTTTGCCCAGTAGTTATTATTAACATCCGAAAAAGCTGTCTGAGCAAAAGAAGGCGCGGGAGCTAGCATCGGCGCTGCGGTTCCGGCAACTGTTCCCAGTGTTAATAAAACAGATGTACTGGCTTTGATGCGATGTAATACAGACATTTTTTGATTCTCCAATTTACACAATTTTTTTATTGAGGAGAACTAAGCTTTTAAGAGGCGGATTTATTCTGCCCAAACTTGCTCTTTCCCTCAGTTATGTAATCATTATTGAATTGTTTTATTTTTCGTGCGGGGAAGATACGGTCTTTTAAAATAAATATTTTTATTCTTAGTGTGGGATTTTAAAATGCTTAAATTCCTTAAAATCCTTATGTTGCTTATCTCCCTTATCTACCTTGTGTCTGCAATTAACAGGATTTAGGGACAAAGCCGAAAGGCGTTTGATATTAGTTAACTATATTAACTAAAAGTGAATATAATTGACTCGATCGAGAAATACCTGTTTGTTGCTTATGAGTAGCTTGACGTTTGCCTCTGCCCATCAGCTAGCGCGAATGATTCGCGATCGCGAAGTCTCTGCCGTCGAAGTTCTCGACGCTTACCTTACTCAAATCGCCAAACACAACTCGCAATTAAACGCCATTTGTACGCTGGATGAAGACAATGCCCGTACTAGAGCAAAACTTGCGGATGAAGCCCTAACCAGAGGAGAAAACTGGGGTGCTTTGCATGGGGTTCCCATCACGATTAAAGACATTTTTGAAACAGCCGGACTCCGCACCACAGCAGGCTATATTCCCCTCAAAGATTATGTGCCTCAACAGGATGCAACTGCTGTTGCGAGATTGCGGGCAGCAGGTGCTGTCATCATGGGAAAAACCAACATGGCGGAACTAGCAGCCGATTATCAAAGCACAAATTCTCTGTTTCCACGGGTGAATAATCCTTGGCATCTTGACTACACACCAGGTGGCAGTTCTGGAGGAAGTGCCGCGGCTGTCGCCGCCGGACTTTCACCGTTAGATTTGGGCAACGATTTCGGGGGTTCGGTGCGTCAACCCGCTCATTTCTGCGGCATATATGGTTTAAAGCCGACAGATCGCCGTATTTCTACAGCAGGGCAGATTCCTGAAGTGCCGGGAATGCCACTGTCTATTCGGCAAATGATGACAGTGGGGTGTTTTGCTCGATCAATCGAAGATATCCGGCTTTGTTTTTCGTTAATTGCAGGCGCGGATCTGCGACGCCCCGATGTCCCGCCGATGCCGCTCGATCGACCCTCTGGCAAGCCTTTGCAGCATCTCAAAATCGCTTGGACGGCTGAATGGGCCGAAGTTCCGGTTGCTTCGGAAATTCGAGCAGCTATGGAGTCGATCGTCCAGACACTCTCTCACGCAGGTGTCCAAACCGAACGCTGGCTTCCCAAAGACTTTGACCTTTCCAAAATATTGAATCTCTATGGGCGGATGTCAATGTACCTTACTATCTATGCTCAACCGCAGGATAGATATAACGTGCGTCGTAGTTTAGAGTTAATCTTCCGCACCGCAACCCAAGGCGACAAGGAACTCCGAAAATTGGGAGATTTCAGCAGATTCCTACCTGAGATATTGAATCCAAGTTTGAAAGGATATTTCGAGGCACTCACACAGCGCGATCGCTTCACTGCCCATATAGATGAGGCATTAGAACCGTGGGATGTATGGCTTTATCCAGTTGCGGCAACCACTGCGTTTACTCACCGTCCCGCTTGGAGTGCCGTTGACATTGATGGCAGATCCTATCCTTATGCAGTGGCCAACGGGGCTTACACCATGCCTTCTAATCTTAGTGGACATCCTGCGGTGGTAATTCCTATTGGACAAACTCAAAATGGTTTACCGATTGGAATGCAAATTGTTGGTAAGCGGTGGTGCGAAATGGAGTTGTTGGCGATCGCGACTGAGATTGACAAAGTGGTTGGTAGCTTGCAACACCCACCTGGTTACTGAGCATTTTCTCAAGTTTCACTTGATGGTCAATGTTTACTCTTGTGGTAGCGTGCGTCAGGTTTGAGATTTTTAATTGGCACGGAAAGTATTAATTTAACCCACAGTTTTTTGCGGGGGTGCGTCAGTTGTTAGATTATTAGTTGGTAATCAAAATAATCCTAGCTGACGCACCCTAATTGATTGTTACTGATGTGTAATGACTACCTTGTATCTGCCATTAACAGGATTTACGGACAAAGCGGTTTGAGAAGAACTGTCTCTGTTTTTTTAAGTTGAGTTTACCTAGAGAGAGCGATCGCACCCAACATTTTGAGCAAGTTCGTATTTTTATCTCTTAAATGTTGGGAATCGGTAAGTGAAAACAATCCTTTGTACTTCTACGGCGGCACTTGGAAAACCAGCAAGAAAAAATAGCAATTACCAGCTTCTTCTTCTGTTCTCTTCCTTCGCGTCCTACCCTACGGGAACGGCTTCGCCGAAGGCGTCTTCGCGGTTCGATCGCCCTTTTTCAGCTTTCCCCCACAGTTTTAACGACGGCGCGGGGCCGGAAGCCTCGCGCTATTGCCATTTTGCGGTTGCGGTTTTTCTTGCAGCTTCATTGTCAAACTAACCCGCTTTAACTTCTCATTCACCTCCAAAACCCGCACTTTCACAACTTGTCCGACTTTAACAATCTGTTTGGGGTCATCTACAAAGCGATCGGCTAATTGAGAAACGTGAACCAAACCATCTTGGTGCACTCCCACATCAACAAAGGCTCCAAAGTTAGCTACATTCGTGATTATGCCTTCTAATTCCATCCCAACTTGCAAGTCGGAGATTTCTTTGATTCCTGCTTGGAAAGTGGCATATTTAAACTCGGCGCGCGGGTCTCTTCCCGGTTTTTCTAGTTCGGAAATAATGTCTCGAAGTGTTGGTTCACCCACTTTTTCAGTGACATATTTCTTGATATTTACAGTCTTGATTTTTTCCGATATTTGTGTTATTCCTGTCAGCGGCAAGTCTAAATCCTTGGCGATCGCTTGCACGACAGGATAACTTTCGGGATGAACTGCTGTATTGTCCAGGGGGTTTTCGCCGCCGCGAATGCGGAGAAACCCGGCTGCTTGTTCAAAAGCTTTTGGCCCGAGTTTGGGAACTTTCAGAAGTTGACGGCGATTTTTAAATGCGCCGTTTTCGTTGCGGTAATTGACGATATTTTTGGCAACTGTTGCCGTCATTCCTGACACAAATGTCAGCAGTTCTTTGGAAGCTGTGTTTAAATCAACTCCCACATAATTAACGCAGCTTTCGACTGTTTCGTCGAGTTTCTTTTTGAGCAATTTTTGGTCAACGTCGTGCTGGTATTGACCGACTCCTATTGATTTCGGGTCGATTTTCACGAGTTCGGCGAGGGGGTCTTGCAAGCGCCGTCCGATGCTGACTGCACCGCGGACGGTGATGTCGAGGTCTGGAAATTCGGCGATCGCCACTTCGCTTGCTGAATAAATCGATGCACCGGATTCATTCACCATGACTTTAATCGGTTTCCTGTCCATTTCTGCCAAAACTTCCGAAACAAATTCGTCTGTTTCACGGGAAGCTGTACCGTTGCCGATCGCGATTAATTCAATTTTATACTTTTCAATTAAATGCTTGACAATTTTACCAGCTTGCTGTCTCTGGGCGGCCGATTGGTGGGGGAAAATTGCTTGATATTCTAAAAATTGTCCGGTTTCATCGAGGGCGGAAACTTTGCACCCCGTGCGAAATCCCGGATCGATCGCCAATGTGGGTTTCATTCCCGCTGGGGCCGACAGCAGCAACTCGCGGAGGTTGGTTTCAAAAGTGGCAATGGACTCGATATCAGCGACGGCTTTGTTGTGCGATCGTACTTCTGTAATTAACGAAGTCCTCATCAGTCGGTTGAAGGCATCCTTCAAAGTCGATCGATAAAACTCTTTAACTTCCGGTATCCTAGTTCTAATTTCCTGAGCTTCCAAATAAGCCATCACTGCGGATTCATCAAAAGCCAGTTCCAAATCTAAAACCCCTTCCGTTTCCCCCCGAAACAGCGCTAACATATTGTGCGATTGAACGCTTCTCGCTGCAACTTGGTAATTGCGGTACATTTCAAATTTAGTGCTTCCTTCAGGGAAATCATCTTTAATTTTCGAGACAAAAACTCCTGTTTTCATCAAAAACTCTCGCAAATAAGCCCGCAATTCGGCTTTTTCCGAAACCGCTTCCGCCAAAATATCTGCAGCACCTTTGAGAGCTTCTTCTGCTGTTTTCACTCCCTTTTCTTCCGAAATATATTTAGATGCTTCCGCCTCAAAATCTGCTAGTTTAGCCGTCGGTAAATTCAGACCTTTGATAAAATTCGCCAGCGGTTCCAAGCCTTTTTCCCTAGCAATTGTGGCTCGCGTCCGCCGCTTGGGTTTGTAAGGCAGATAAAGGTCTTCGAGTTCGTTCTTTTGCAAACACGATTCGATTTTAGCTTGCAGTTCTTCCGTGAGTTTCCCCTGAGAGCTAATCGTCTCTAAAATCGATTTTTTGCGCTCTTCAATTTCCGTCAGATACGTGAAGCGATCGGAGATGTCCCGCAACTGAATTTCATTCAGCAAATCCGTGCGTTCTTTGCGGTAGCGGGCAATAAACGGAATAGTTGCTCCCTCGGCGAAAAGTTCCAGAGCATTATTGACTTGAGACAGATTAATGGAAAGTTCTTGAGCAATCAGTTGAGGAATGTCGATCATAGTGCAGAATTTCAGCTCAGTCGATTTGAGATTTGAGAGGTAAGATTTACTTCACCAAATAGAGGAAGAAAAGTTTGAAATAAACGTTTTACAGGGTGTTGGCGCTCGTCCTGCAAGTATTAAAATGATGTTAGCATAAATGCAGTCATTTCTCAATATTATATGTTGCCTTTTAAATATCTTGTGCCGCAAACCGATCCGCCGCGATCGCCCAGAGAAACGCTGCCGACAATGTATGATTTACCCAGCGAAGACCCGGAGGAACCTGGTTTGCGGGACGAATTTCACGATTTGCAGCCGCAGTTGTTGAGTCTGACGTTTCGACCTCGGAATTATCCAGCTTCTGAGATATTTAGCGGCACCGACATGAACCTTTATTATGACGTGAATCACACTCTGTGGCACAAGCGACCGGATTGGTTTGCAGTTGTGGGAGTTCCCCGACTTTACGATCGCTCCGAACTGCGGATGAGTTACGTTACTTGGCAGGAAGGGGTGAATCCTTTTGTAATTGTATAACTGGTTTCGCCGGGAACAGAAAAAGAAGATTTAGGCGACAATACCGAGGAGGAAAAGTTGCCACCTCAGTCGGGAAACACTGCGGGTAACGGGCAAGTTTTGGAGCCGGAGACGAAGGAGGAACCGCCGAGAAAATGGGAGGTTTACGAGCAACTTTTGCGGGTTCCTATTTATGCCGTTTTCAGTCGCTATACTAACAAATTGCGAGTGTTTGAATTGAAGGGCGGACACTATCAAGAATTAGAATTGCCAGAGTCGCGAGTGTGGATTGCTGATCTAAGTTTGGGCTTGGGTTTGTGGCAAGGAGAGTTTCAGGGAATCGATCGACTTTGGTTGCGCTGGTATGATATTGATGGCAATTGGATTCTGACTGAAGCGGAACAGCAGCGTCAGCGGGCCGAGTCAGCAGAAGCTCAATTGCAATCTTTAATTCGGCGGCTGCGGGAATCTGGCATCGATCCCGATCGATTTTTAAACAGTTAGAGAAGACTGAAGTCCTGACTAAAAACGGGTTCGCAGTCAGGACTTTTGTTTTTTTACTTCACAAGAAGACTGAAAGCCTCACTATACACAGGCTTTAACATTTGATCAAAACTTGATTTGTTGTGGCTTGTTTGTTTGTTGCTGGTACTCTTTGCGGTTAAGTCATCCGCGTAGGGAGAGTGATGCAAATGAGCTTTACCGACAGAACCGAAAAGTTGCAGTTTGTCAGAAATGACCCATCGCATGGCATTGATAGATTTTTCCATTATTTCCAACAAATCCGGATTTGCCTCAGAAATGCTACTTTTTAACACGTCCATATAAGCTTCGCGAACTTCTGTATTCACATTAAATTTCGATACTCCGAATTCAATACATTGATGAATCATTGATTCCGGCAAACCGCTAGCACCGTGCATCACTAACGGCACTGAAACAGCAGCCCTGATTTTTACCAGACGCGGAAAATCTAGTTTTGGTTCGCTTAAATATTTGCCGTGAACGTTACCAATTGTTACGGCTAAAAAATCCACCTTAGTTTCTTTGATAAACTCTACTGCTGCTACGGGATCGGTCATCCTTGCGGCTTTCTCATCGATTGTCAAACCGTCTTCCCTGCCACTAATTCTGCCGATTTCTGCTTCCACTGCCGCACCGTTAGCGTGGGCTAATTTAGTCATTTCCCGGCTAAATATTAAGTTTTGTTCGTATGGCAAAAAAGAACCGTCTGCCATAATTGATTTAATGCCCGCAGCTAGGCCCAGGTGAATGTCTTTTTCTGAGGTGCTGTGATCTAAGTGTACTGCGATCGGCACTAAAGATTTGCGGGCGGCTTTGATGCACAGCGCGACTAAAGGCGATTGTCCGTATTGGAGGGCGCTGGGGTGAAGTTGCAGTATAGCAGGGCTGTGCAGCGCTTCGGCCGCATTGATGACGGCTTTTACTCCTTCGAGGTTGTAGACGTTAAAAGCGCCGATCGCATAACCATTTCTCAAAGCCGTGTTCAGCAATTCGCTAGTTGAGGCGAGCATATAGTACCTACTTTAAAAACTTTTGTGAATGTCGATCATTCTATGTCGATCATTCTATCAAAGATCTATGGCAAACTCAGCTTAATTTGTGTTTATTTTAATTGCGAATTCTTCCGCTAGCATTTATTCTGAATGTCGATCGTTCTATCAAAGTTCAAGGGCAAGCTCAGCTTAATTTGTGTTTATTTTAATTGCGAATTCTTCGGCTACGATTTATGTTGTGAAGTGCATTTATTATTGGGTAAGGTGCGCCTAGCGCACCCTACTATTTGTTTGGTGCGCTGCACCTTACTCCTTAAGTGATTTACTATTTTTGGGCGTTACCAGCGTGCAAACCGCATTCTTTTACGGTCGCTTCTTCCCACCACCAGCGACCTTCGCGTTCGTGTTGGTTCGGCAATACCGGCTTCGTACAAGGTTCGCAACCAATACTTACAAAACCCCGTTCGTGCAACTTGTTGTAAGGCACATCCAAAGCGCGAATGTATTCCCAAACCTCTGCTGAAGACCAGTTTGCTAAGGGGTTGAATTTAATTAATTCATGGTCAGGAGTTGAGAATGCAGTGTCAACTTCAATGACCGGAATACCGTTGCGGGTACTGGGACTTTGGTCTTTCCGCTGACCAGTAATCCAAGCATCGAGAGTATTCAGTTTGCGGCGCAGCGGCTTGACTTTCCGCACGCCGCAGCATTCTTTGTGACCGTCTTGATAAAAACTAAACAATCCCTTTTCTTCTACTAGGGCTTGTACTTCTGCTGCATCGGGAAACATTACTTCTAATTTAATGCCGTAATGTTTTCTGACTTGATCCAAAAACTGATAAGTTTCCGAGTGCAATCGTCCGGTGTCTAGGGTGAAAACGCGGAAATTCTTGGTAATTTTTGAGGCAAGATCAATCAGAACTACATCTTCAGCCCCGCTGAAAGAAATTGAGATATTGTCAAAATTTTCTAGGGCAAATTTGAGAATGTCTCGCGGTGTTTTTTGACTGTATTCTGCTTCTAGCGCGGCAATGTTGAGATTTCTTTGGATGGCAACCATATTTTCGGGTTTTCGGTGTTCTTTTCCTCTAGCCCTTTATTATAGCCGATCGCCGTCTCTCTCTCACCGACTAATTTGACAATCAAGCAATGTCGTCCGGGGCCCCCGGATTCATCCGTGAAGCGAGAAAAAAGCTCCGACTGCTCATCACCCGCCCCGAATTTATCAGTGTGAGCGCTTCTTCAATTCTGAAACCTAAAATCTAAAATCTAAAATCGATTGACCGCATCTTGCAGCAGTCTTTTCGGCTGGGCCCACAATCAAGCTCAAGGATGGTAGTCGCCTTCTGGTAGTAGTTTTAGTGAAACCCACACTTCTCTACTGGGTAAAATGGGACTGCAGCGCGGTCAGTTTATTTTCCCCCAAAATTATAAATTACAGACAATAAAATTCTTTAAATGTCATTGTTACCATCCTCAATTTTGGCATTAATTATTAATTCAATAATAGCGACAACTCAGCAATATAGTGCTGTATATTAAGTTAAAATTTTTATATCAGTACCAGTATTAACTGCGCCCTAGCTACTTTTCAAGGGCTGTTATTTGGACCAATGAAATAACTTAACCAGCACGACTTAGGCAATGCGCTGAACTAGATAATTGGGAACAAATCTCAAAAAAATACGTAGAAAATCCCGCTTTGGTACCCCAGTCGCTCTTTCTCATAAGAGCTGTTGGTTTCAACACAGCGAATTACCAATAATCAATTACCACTTACCGATTAATTTATTCAGACCGATTCCGTTAGCAAAGTAAATTTTTATCGTTTTTAATCACTGACAGCTAACCTTCAGCCATGCGATCGGCTATATTGTATTTGGAAGTACATTAATTTGTCCGCAAAGCGGTATAGTCCCATCGCCGCCGGTCGCGCCAGCTTCTGAATAAACGTAGTCCGCTGTCAACAACAGCAAGGAAGTGTGGAATTATGTCAAAAATTTTAGTAGTGGACGACGTTAAGACCGAACTAGAAATCATCTGCCGCATTCTTCAAGATGCGGGACTGGATGTGATGCGGGCAGGCGACGGCGAAGAAGCGATCGCCATGATCCGCAAAACTCCTCCGGCTTTGGTCGTTTTAGATGTAGTGATGCCACGAATGAACGGGTTTGAAGTGATCAGAGAATTGCGGGGCGATCGCGCAACGGCCAAATTGCCCGTAGTATTTTGTACTCATAAAAACACCGAGATCGATAAAGCTTGGGGAACTGATTTAGGCGCCGACGCTTACGTTAGCAAACCCTTTGAACCTCAGCAACTGGTCCACATAGTGCAGCGTCTGCTTTCGGCGTAGTCCGAATATAAAGTGATCGCCAGCTTTCCCAAAAATATTATACCGATAAACCCCGTTTTTTTTTAATAAACTGGGTTTTTGAATTCCATAAAAGTTTATGTTTAATGATAAAAATCTGCTTATTTGCCCAGCCGAGATTTATTTAACGGAAACATTTGAGGCACCCAAAGTTATCCTGAAAAACTCGATCGGCGATCGAGTTTAGGGTCTAAGCAAAATTCTAATTTGTAAGCTACACTATAAACTAAAAATAAGCCATGAAAATAACGGCTTCCCCCGCTGGGGGGAATCAGACAAGTGGAACAAAGCAATTTCTCCTGTTCGGTCAAGGAGGCAGTCTGTTCGCTATAGACTTAGAGGCAGTGCGGGAAGTCCTTTCCCTCAAGGAACAACCGATTTCCCTGGTTCCCAACACCCTGCCATTTTTGCTGGGATTAACCAACTTGCGGGGCGAAATCTTAGCAGCAGCAGACTTCGGACTGTTCGTCGGTATTGAGTCGGTTGACATCCACCACCCAAACAGCCGCATCTTAGTTGTAGAAGCCCCCGATCCACGAGACGTGAGATTGTTGTCGAGAATCAGCCTGGGATTAGCCGTCTCCCGCGTCGAAGGAGTTTTACCTCTCAATCCCGATCGCATTGTCTCAGCACTAGATGTCAGTCCCGACCTAGCTCCATTCTTAAAAGGTCTGTACAATTCCGAAGGACGTTTGCTAATGATTGTCGATGTAGAAGCGATCGCCCATTCCGAACGCTGGTAAAAAGCAACCATACAGGTAAGTCTACAACTGCTTTCCATCAATAATTTTAACTAACGATCGCCCGCATCCGATTTGCCCATCCTTAATTTTATGATCAAAATTCTCTATACCTTGATCGCAACGACTTTAACCCTGACGTTGCCTGACTTCTCCCAATCGGTGCTAGCTGGAGCTGCTAATTGCATCATTTGTGTGTGTTACTTTGCCATCGCCTGGATAATCAGCTTAGGTTTGTGGCGAAACCGTCAATTCGGGTTGGACATCTTCGCCACAGCCACAGCAGCCATATTTTGGACCTGCGCTTTCGGCCACAGCGGCCACGCCGCCGAATACCTAGGGCTGCCCCACTCTCCAGTGGCACAAACTGTGTTCGATTGGATCACTGTAATGGCGGCGCTCGTTTTTTTGAGTTTGTCCAACCGCTACGGATTCTTAGTAGGTTCTACCCGCATCCTTAACGCTAAAAAAGAAACAGAACAAGCACTGAGCGAAACTAACCAGCGATTTCACGCAATTTTCGACCAAGCTTTTCAAGCGATCACATTATTGGAGCCAGACGGTACTGTGCTCGAAGCAAATCAGACAGCGCTAGAAGTGGGCGATTTCCCAGCATCAGAAGTGCTGGGGATGAAATTTTGGCTGACACCTTGGTGGGCCTCAACTCCAACCAACCAGCAGCGCCTAAAAGCGAACATTCAACAAGTTTCGGCCGGTAATTTTGTCCGTGAAGAATACGAAATCATCGGCCCCAATAACCATGTGACAGTAATGGACGTGTCGTTTAAGCCGCTGTTAAATGCAACAGGAGAAATATTTCAAATCCTCGCCGAAGGCCGCGACATTACCCAGCGCAAAAAGGCAGAAGCCGCATTGCAGCAGCTAACTGCAGAACTAGAGCAGCGAGTGAATGAAAGAACCGAGCAGCTCCTGCAAACTAACGCACAAATGGAACAGGAAATTCGCGATCGCACCGCAGTACAAGAGCAATTAAAATCCTCAGAACAATTCTTAAACAACATCCTCAACAGCATCCCCGACCCGATTTATGTCAAAGACCAACAGCACCGTTGGATCATATTAAATGATGCCTTTTGTCAATACATAGGTCATAGCAGAGAAGAACTAATTGGCCAATCCTACGACCAGTTTTTGCCCAAAGAGGAAGCAGAGACATATCGAGAAAAAGACGAATTAGTTTTCTCGACAAATACCAGCACCGAAATCCAAAAAACCATCACAGATCCAGCAGGAAACACCCGCTTTGTCTCCGCCAAAAAATCTACCTTTGTAGATGCCGACGGCAGACAATTTCTCGTTTGCGCGATTAGAGATATCACCAATCGCGTGGAAATGGAAGAACAACTGCGGCACACACTCGCCGAAGCAGAAAGCTCCCAAAACTTGCTGCGTACAGTCATTGACGCTACGCCAGACTGCATTTTCGTCAAAGATCGAAACTTGCGCTACACCCTAGTCAATGCAGGTTTCGCCGCCGCATTCGGCAAAACTCAAGCAGAAATTATCGGCAAAGACGACGCAGAAATCGGCATATCGGTTGATCGCATCTTCCCCAACTTCCACGCCCAAACCGATTCCGAGAACCAAATCCAAAACTTCCGGGCCGGCAACCACCTCGCCCCCGGTTCCAACGACTTAGCCACCTTAGCCGACGGCAAAGTACACAGCTTCGACACCCAGAAATTGCCCCTCAAAGATGCAGAAGGCAATATTTTAGGAATGCTCGGCATGGCGCGCGACATCACAGAGCGTCGCAAATCGGAAAAAGAACTATTGCGGTTCAAAGCAATTTTAGAAACCACAACAGACTGGGTAGGCATCGCCGACTCCCAACAGCGCGCCATTTATCTCAACCGCGCAGCCAGAGAAATGTTGGGAGTTGGCGACGACGCAGATTTAACCGGAATCAGCATTTCTGACCTGACATCCCCCAAAAGTATCGACACTATTGTGAAAGTCGGCATCCCCGCAGCTTGCCGAGACGGGGCGTGGAGTGGCGAGACAGTTTGGCAGAGTTTAGACGGCGAAGAAATACCAGTTTCTCAAGTAATTGTTGCCCACAAATCCGAGAATTCAGAAGTTGAATTTGTCTCAACGATCGCCCGCAACATTACAGAACGCAAGCGCGCAGAAGAAGCATTGCAGCAGAACTTACAAATGCTCGACCTTGCCAGCGACGCCTTGATCGTTCGGGATATAGACGGCACGATTAATTATTGGAGTCAGGGAGCCGAACGGATGTACGGCTGGACAAAAAAAGCAGCCTTGGGAAAAGTCACCCATACTCTATTGCACACCATTTTTCCCCAGCCTTTCGCAGCTATTTCGGCACAGTTAGAAGAGCAGGATTATTGGGAAGGAGAAGTAATTCACACCACAAATTATGATGCCAAAATTACCGTATTTAGCCGCTGGAATTTGCAGCGAGACGAACATGGTAAACCCAAAGCTATTTTAGAAACTAACAACGACATCACGGCTCGCAAGCAAGCCGAAATAGAAAAACAAAGATTGATTTCGCTCGTAGAAAGTAGCTCTGATTTTATCGGCACGGCTACCCTAGAGGGAGAGGCAACATACCTGAATGTCGCGGGAATGAAACTAGCAGGATTGCCAAATATTGAAGAAGTAAAAAGCAAAAGCGTTTATGACTTCTTCTCAGCAGAAGATGTTAATCTTTTCAAAGAAGAAATCCTGCCGGCTACTGTGCGAGACGGTTTTTGGCAGGGCGAATTCCGCTTGCGGAACTTTCAAACCGGCGAAAACTTTCCGGTTGACTTCACCCTATTTACCGTCAACAACCCAGAAACGGGCGAGCCTATGGGGCTAGCTACAGTTAGTCGCGACATCAGCGATCGCAAACGCGCAGAAGAGATGCTGCGCGATCGTGAAAGACTCTTCCGAGCCATTTTCGACCAATCTTTCCAATTCATAGGTCTCCTCAAACCGGACGGCACCGTTTTGGAAGCCAACCAAACAGCCTTGGCCGCCGCAGGCCTGCGGAGCGAAGAAATAATAGGCACTCCGTTTTCCGAAACCCTGTGGTGGCAGATTTCCCCGGAAACCAAGCAACAGATACAAGAAGCGATCGCCCTTGCCGCAGCCGGCGAGGTAGTCCGTTACGAAGTGGATGTGCTGGTTGCCAACGGTGCAGTGGCGACCGTTGACTTCTCCATCAAACCCATCACAGACGACAGTGGCAAAGTCTTGATGCTAATTCCAGAAGGCCGTGACATCAGCGATCGCAAAGCCCTAGAACGAGAATTACTTTTGCGTCAAAGCCGCTTTGACGCATTTTTCACAGCCGCCCCCACCTCAATGTGTATTTTTGACGAGCAGTTGCGCTTCGTGCAAGTCAACGAGAAATTAGCGGCAACCACCGGCGTCTCAGTTGCCGAACACTTCGGTAAGACGGTGAGGGAAGTTATACCCGAAATGAGCGATACCCAAGTGCCGATGTTGCAGCAGATTCTCGCCACCAACCAACCGTTGTTAAACGTTGAGGTATCGGGATCATTCTTCAACGAACCGGGCGTCCTGCGAGATTGGCTGGCGTCATACTTTCCTTTGCCCGGCCCTGACGGCAAACCGATAGGTATCGGGGCTGTGGCGATCGAAATTACCGATCGCAAAAAAGCAGAAGAAGAGCGCGATCGATTTTTTACCCTTTCCCTAGACTTGGTTTGTATTATAGATTTTGAAGGCAAATTCAAGCGCCTCAATCCCGCTTGGCAAACAACCCTAGGCTACAGCCTAGAAGAAGTGAAAGACCAATCTTTTCTCAATTTTCTCCATCCAGACGATCGCGAAGAAAGCATAGCCGCAGCAAAAAGAATAACCGAGGGCACAGAAATAAAGTTCTTTGAAAATCGCTACCGCTGCAAAGACGGTTCCTACAGATGGCTGTCGTGGAAAGTGCGACCTGAAACCGAACAAAAGCTCATGTATGCAGTCGCTCGCGACGTTACCGAAAGCAAACAGGCGATGGTGCAACTGGAAAAAGCAACAGCTCAATTAGCCAGTTCCGAAGACCAATTTCGACAGCAAAGCAATCTCTTGCAACTGCTAATAGACAGCATTGGCGACGGCATAATTGCTGCCGACGAAAAAGGCAATTTTCTTTTGTTCAACCCCGCCGCCGAAGATATCTTTGGCATGGGTGCGACAGATGCTGTTCTCAACGAATGGTCGGCAAAATATGGTTTATTCTTGCCCGATACGGTAACTCCCTACCCCCCAGCCGACATACCTTTAGCGCGCACGGTTCGAGGAGAAGCCGTTGACGACGTAGACCTTTTCACCCGCCACGCAGGCAAGCCAGAAGGCCTGTGGGTGAAAATTAACGGCCGGCCACTCAAAGACGAAACGGGGGCGCTTAAAGGCGGCGTAGTAGTTTGCCGCAACGTCACTGAACAAAGAGCATCTCAGCAGCGAATGCAGCAGTTGGCAGAGGCACAGGAACGCTTGCTGCAAGAACTCAAAACTCGGCAGAATGCCCTAGACGAATCGGCCATCGTCAGCGAAACTGATGTCCAAGGCATGATTACCTACGTCAACGACAGATTCATTGAAATCTCCGGTTACAGCATGGGAGAACTCCTGCACCGCAACCACCGCCTCATCAATTCCGGCTACCATCCCAAATCATTTTTTGAAGAAATGTGGGTGACACTTTCTCGCGGTTTGGTGTGGCAAGGGGAAATCAAAAACCGACGCAAAGATGGCTCGTTTTACTGGGTATATTCAACGATCTCCCCCATCTTTGATACCAGCGGCACAATAGTCAAATATATCGCCATTCGCTTTGACATCACCGAGCGCAAAGAAGCAGAAGAACGACTAGAAAAATTGGCCGCCGAACGCAAAGCTGAAGCTGATTCTCTGACGCAGCAAGTCCTTAAATTGTTGGGAGAAATTAAAGGGGCTGCTCAAGGCGACTTGACAGTCAGGGCGGAAGTGACTAACGACGTTTTAGGTGCTGTCGCCGACTCTTTCAACTTCTTAATCGGTTCTCTGCGGAAAGTGGTAACGGGAATTCAAACTTTAGCCGAACAGGTAACATCTGCCACCGACGAGTCAATTACCAATACCAGTCAACTCACCCAACAGGCAGAAATTCAAGCAGCAAAAATATCTGCTATCATGCGCGAAATTGAGCGGATTGTGAATTCGATCCGCGACGTGCGAGATGTTTCGGTGCGTGCCGAAACAGTCGCCCAGCAGTCTTCTCAAACGGCTGAAGTCGGCGGTATGGCGGTCGATCGAGCTGTCGAAGGCATTAACGGGCTCCGGTTGACGATCGCCTCTACCTCGAAAATGATGAAGCGTTTGGGCGAATCTTCGCAGCAAATTGGCAAAATTGTAACTTCGATTTCTCAACTTGCTTCGCAAACTAATTTATTAGCTCTGAATGCTACTATTGAGGCGGCGCGAGCCGGCGAACAAGGTTTAGGCTTTGCAGTTGTTGCCGAAGAAGTGCGGAAATTAGCAGAAAGATCCGCCGGCGCTACGGAGGAAATCTCCGAAATTGTCGGTACAATTCAAGAAGAAATCAGCCGCGTGATGAAGGCAATGGAATCCGGGACGCTGGAGGTAGTGGAAGGCACTAAGCTGGCAAGCGAAGCTAAAACTCACCTCAATGCCATCATCGAAGTTAGTCGAGAAATGAATGCTTTGGTGCAGAATATTACTAGCGCATCTGCCAAGCAAACTGTTTCGGCTGAGGGAATTGCTAACAGTATGCAGCAAGTCAATGAGATTGCGAATACGACTGCACAAAAAGGTGCGGATGTCAAAGCATCTTTGGACGAGCTGTCTGGTTCTTTGGGCCAATTGCAAAAGTCTGTGGCGAATTTCCGCAGTTAGTTCAGTTGACTGTTAACAGTTAACAGTTGACGGTTGACTGTTAACAGTTGACGGTTGACTGTTATACGAATCACTAATAACTATCGTTGTTGCCGGGGCGGGTTGACAACTTTTCTGAATGCGAAGTTATAAATAATCGTGAACCCACCCTGGCAACAATTACAGTTAAATAACTGGACACATATATAAAAAAACTGCCAACCGACAACTGTTAACTGCCAACAGTCAACAGTCAACAGACAACAGACAACAGACTAATATGAATGATGACGATTTAAACGAATTAATAGATGCTTTTACCGCAGAATGCGAAGAGTTTCTCCAGTCAATGGAGACGAATCTGCTGGCGATGGAAGCTGCGGGTTTGAAAGAGCGACAAGCGGCAGTTAAAGAAATGTTTCGGGCGGCGCACTCGATTAAAGGTGCGGGTTCGATGTTGGGCTTTCAAAACGTATCGGCGGCGGCTCACACGCTGGAGGACTGTTTTGTCATTTTGCGCGATCGCACAGACTTGTCGGCTCTGGAACCGACTACTGTGAGTGTTTTGCTGCAGGGGGTGGATGCTCTCAAAAAGATTACGATCGAATCAGTTCAACACTCCGATGTCACAACTCCGGATCAAACGGAAAACTTGGAGGCGATCGCCCAAATTTTCGCCCAGTTCCAGGCCAAGTACGGCGAGTCTGAACAGCCGCCAGTCCCCGCAGCCAGCCAATCGCCCGCCCCCGACACCCTGAAACTGATTTTTGAACAGCAAGTGCCGGCACTCTTCAATCGCCTAGAAACGGAGCTTTCCCAAGCTTCCGAGGCAGATTTGGCAAAAAGTGTCACCGCCCTCAACCAGGTTTACTACCAACTCTCCGGTTTGGCTGGAATGCTGCTATTGCCGGAATTTGGGAAAATCGCCGCAGCCCTCAGCGCTTTGATCGACTCTCCCGACTTGACTCTACAACGGTTGCAATCCGAGGGTTGGGCGATCGCCCAAAACTTGCAAACCGCACGCCAACAAATATTGGAAGGAAGGGCGATCGACATCCCCGACATCTCCCCCTCCCCGACTCCCCCCGACTCCCCCCCACTCTCCGACTCCCCGCCATCCCCGGAAATCTCCCCCTCCCCCTCCCTCTCCCTCCCCGACTCTCCCTCTCCCTCCCCGACTCTCCCCGACTCCCCGACTCTCACAGTCTCCAACCCGCAAAGACCGACCATCCGGGTAGACTTGGAACGCTTGACAGAATTAGTGAATCTAGTCGGAGAATTAGTCATCAACCGTACAAATTTAGAACTTCAAGAATCCGAACTGCGTGGCGAAGTCAAGCGCATCCGCCGCAATATCGTAGATTTAAACCAATTCGGCGGTCAGTTGCGAGAAGAATACGACAGACTGACTTTTGCAGAGTGGAGAGGGGGAAACGGGAACTCTGGATTCGGAAAACTTGCAGCAGCAGAAACTGAATTCCCCATGATTGCTAACGGCAAATCCTCTCCGGTTCATGCTCACTTCGATATCTTAGAGATGGATCGTTATACAGAGTTCCACTCGACAGCCGCAGAAGTCATCGAAACTGCCCAAGCAATTTCTCACTCCGCCACCAAATTAGACACCTTAGCGATGAAATTCGAGCGCAGTACCGACCAACTGCGCCGCATTACCGAACAACTACGCAGCCGCGTCATGCAGTTGCGAGTCGTGAGTTTCAGTCGCGCCGTCGATCACTTGCCCAGAGCGCTCCGGGAAATGTGCCTCACATACGATAAAGATGTCAACCTGCTGCTAGTGGGAAGAGACACCAAAATTGACGAAAGTTTGCTCGACGCTTTGCGCGATCCCTTAATACACTTAGTGAGAAACGCTTTCGACCACGGTATCGAAATGCCCGAAGTTCGGAAAGCAAGTGGCAAGCCCGCCAGCGGTCAAATTGAAATAGAAGCCCGCCACCAAGGTGGCCAAACGATTATTACTGTCGCCGATGACGGCAAAGGCATTGACCCGGAAATGATTCGCCGTAAAGTTGTCACAAAGGGTTTGGCGACGGAGGAACAAGCTCAAGAATTTTCCATTGCCGAACTCTACGATTTTCTGTTTTGGCCGGGTTTCAGCACTGCAGAAGGGGTCAGCGACCTTTCGGGGCGGGGAGTCGGGCTCGACGTGGTGCGAACAAATTTGCGGACTGTGCGGGGGACTGTGAAGGTAGACTCTCGCCTGGGAAAAGGTACGAGTTTTATTATTAAACTGCCACTGCTGCTGTCGATTACTGATGCTTTGATGGTGAAGACCGATCACAATAAAATAGCAGTGCCGCTGGATGCAGTCGAGGAAATTCTGCACATTAAAGCCTCGGAAGTTCACATTGCCGGCAATCAGCCGATGCTGTGGTGGCGGGAGGAATTTATTCGTTTGGTGAGGATGCAAGATTTGCTCGAATACAGCGTCGTCGGGCCGGATGCCCCCTCTCCTGACCCTTTGACCCAAGACGAAATTCCCGTCCTGGTTTTGGCTTCTACCGAAGGAATGCTGGCGGTGGCCGTAGAACGGCTGATCGGTCAGCAGGAAATAGTGGTTAAACCTTTGCCACCGCCTCTCTCCAAGCCTCGCGGCGTTTTGGGGACTACGATTTTGGGGGACGGGCGCGTGGTGAATATTCTGGATGTGGACGATTTGGTGGGCCAACCTGGGGTAAATAGTTCGATCGCCGCTGTCTCCGGTAAAGTGCAGGAGATAACGCCGAGTTCGAGTAAGTCACCGCAGATTTTAGTAGTGGATGATTCCTATACAATTCGCCAGTTGCTGTCTATGACGCTGACTCGTGCTCGCTACCAGGTGGTACAGGCTAAAGACGGTGTGGATGCCCTGGAAAAGTTGCAAAATGGTCTTGATTGCAGTTTGGCGATCGTGGATATTGAAATGCCTCGGATGGATGGATTTGAATTGTTGCGATCGATCAGATCGACTGAGCGGTTTGCTAAGATTCCCGTAGCCATGCTGACATCCCGTAGCGGGGAAAAACATCGGCAAATGGCAATGGAATTAGGCGCAAATCAATACTTCACCAAACCTTACAGCGAAGCCCAACTTTTACAAGCTATTCCCAAATTAATCCACCAATCAATAATTTAATCCATAATCTCAAATTTCCATCAAATAATCCCTAATGTCAAACAAAACTTAGGTCAAAAGTAATTGAATACGCAAATAAGAGTGGGAACTACGCACCCGACTCACCTACTCAAGTCGAATAATCTAAAATCTAAAATCCAATAATCCTCAATCTAAAATCTAAAATCCAATAATTCTTAATCTAAAATCTAAAATCGAATGACTCACGCCAATTACAATCGCCGCTTTCGGAGCAAGAAACAAGCCACTGTTAGAATTGCCCCTAAAAAATTTGTTTCCTTTGAACTGGGAAATATTTACTATGCTGTTCCTATCGAACGAGTGGAGCGCATTGTTAAAAACTTTAAGGCCTACGGTCTTTTACCGAACGGTAATAGTCTACTGCGGCATCAAGAAGAACTGATTACCCTAATTAATTTATCCAAAATATTTCCCAGCAGTCCGAGCATTGCTGACTGCAAATACCTGATTATTTGTACCTTAAATAAAAGCGATCGGTTAGGGATTCCCCTTCCTGAGATGCCAAAAATTTTGGAAATTACCGAAGAAAGCTTCTGCGAGATTCCCGAATTGTACCGTCAACAACAACTGCCTCCGGTAATAGAAAAGTTAATTCGCGCACCTGATGGTTCCGAAGTTTTTTATCTAAATTTTGATTTATTTAGCGAAATGTAGGGTTTTCACTTTTCGAGGTATTATACCATATAAATGGTATTTTCGCAAACAAAAAGTTATAGATTTATGAAAAAACTCACCATAATGTCGATCGCCCTACTAATTTTTGCAGCAACTCTCGATTTGCCGAAGGTGGGGCTGCAACTAAGTGCGATCGGGCAAATAGAAACACCCCAACCAATCCCAACACCCCAACCAATCCCAACACCCCAAACAATCCCAACACCCCAATCAATCCCAACACCCCAACCACAAACACCCCAACAAATCCAAACACCCCAACAAATCCAAACACCCCCAATACAAACACCCCAACCAAAACCAGCCGACCCCAAAAACCTCGGCTACGTCTCCCCAGAATTTGCCGAAAATTTCTCCCAGCAACAAATCGACCAAATCAACGCCAACGTCGAAATGCTGCTGCTAACTCAAAGCTGCTCCCGCTGCGACCTCCGCGCCGTAAAATTAGTTAACATTAACTTAAAAAATCCCATCCTTACAGGAGCAGATTTATCAGATGCCAACCTCAGCGGTAGTCGCTTCGAGATCTCAGATTTTGTCAACACCAATCTAGCTCGCACAAACTTAAGCGGAGCCGAATTAGTAGGAGCGAGAATCAGCAACGCTAACCTCAGAAAAGCTAACTTGACAAAGACAAATCTAGACGGTGCAGACCTGCGATTTTCCGACTTGAGAGATGCCAATCTTTCCGATGCCAACCTCCGCAATGCTAATATAGATGGCGCTAGTATCGATCGAGCAAGTATGGCCGGCACCACAATGCCAGACGGTCGAAAAAATCAATAATAATAGAGGTAGTCTTATGTCGCCGATTAAACAACGCCTTCTCGAAGCGATCGAACGGACTCCTGAGCCACTTTTAGAGCAAACGCTGGCATTTCTGGAATTTTTGACCAGTCGGACACAATCCGCGATCGCCCCAGACTTCGACTCAGATTTTGACTCAGATACCGACTCCAACGAGCAAATCCTCGCCGATCTGAAAGCCTCCCTCCACCAAGCCAAAGCGGGACAAACCTTTCCCATATCGGAACTCTGGGACGGTATCAATGTCTGATATGTCAGTCCAAGTCACATTCACGGTACTCTTCAAACGTCGCCTCAAAGGACTCGCTAAAAAGTATCGCCAAATTCAAACCGATATTCAGCCAGTCCTTGATGAGCTTATCCAATAGACCTCTTGCGAAAGTGCGAGCGCTCTAGTAAAATAAAAGAAAAAATTAGCTGAATAATATGAATTACGAACA
>NZ_JAUBSD010000059.1:0-43741 GCF_036704575.1 Microcoleus sp. K5-D4 | reverse complement strand
ATTGTTCGTAATTCATATTATTCAGCTAATTTTTTCTTTTATTTTACTAGAGCGCTCGCACTTTCGCAAGAGGTCTAATATGCCGCAGAAACCAGAGTTCACCATATAATCCTTGCTGTTCCGCTTGGCTAAGTCCTTCGGGGTTATGTTTTTCTAAGAATGCTTGCCATCGCTGCAGACGGGTAAAGAAAGCCCCTACAGCGTTTTGCTCATCCGCAATCGGGGCAATTGCATCAACAATGTCCTGTACTAATGTTGTAAAGATATCGCTGTAATGCGAGTTAATAAGTACCAGTTGCAGGGTGACATGGGAATCCTCATCACCTTGCAGGGCTACACGCCTAACCTCAAAGCAGGTAGAATTAGGAAAAACAGCGACTTTTCCGATTGATTTGTAATCCACTCGCATCATCAGCAAACGTGCATTAGAAGGTCTTTCAATAGCGATATAAACATCGTATTTAACCTCTGGTAACAGGCGGCGGATGATATAGCCAGAAGGTACACTTGCAGTATCCTCTTCCAGCATTTTCCAGGTTTTTTGTACTGTCATGGCTGACCAAATTCCTCTTTCCAGTATACATTGTTAACCTTATATTCGACCATCTGGGCTGTCTTGCTATCGGGGAAACTCATCACAAAACCGATCACAGGAATTTCCGAATCGATTACTTCGGGTTCTAGTGGATAGAGCAACAGTAAGCCGTTCTTTGGTGAACGCTTGGAACGCAAAATTTTTCCGTTAGGTGTATTGCCAGCCCCCGGTGGTTTACCAGCCTCTTCTCGCTGAATCCTAGTGAGATCGAGAATCTCTTGACGAGTTACCTCTGATAGATCGAGCCATTCATCCGTTGGACTCAGGAGTCGAGACTTGCTCAGGCGATATTCTTGAGAAGATTCAGGGGAGGCATCCTTACGCAGAGTTGTACCCACTTCATGTCCCGCAATACACCTTTTTTTGCCTCGATTATTTGATATAAGAATAACAGTCCATAACACGAGTTCTTTTTGAGGAAGTTGAGCGTTAATGTAATCTACAAGGTGTGTGGTGTTCGCAGTTTTAACTTTAGGATGTGATTGATAGCCTGAAATAAAATTGGTAATTTTTTTAGCCGGGACATCTTGCCAGATATAGTTGTTTTCTTTCCTAGAGTATTCACCAAGTGTTCTCAGCATTTCTTCAGTAACTTCAAGGTTTTGTTGGTTTTTATTTTCATCCTTATAGAAGATCGTGGTTTCACTAAGGCTTCTGGTGTATGACAGTTGCATGACGGTGCCTGTCTTCATCTTATTAGCCCCGGTGATGACCAGCCCTTGTGGGTGCGTGCGAACTTTTAGACCAAATTCATCAGGTGTCGCTCCGGCATCAGCCATATAGTCAAACTCTTGCCGGAGTTCCTCACTGGCAACAGTGATGTGTTCGTACCATTCAACCAAGTCATTAGTTGTGTACAATCGGCAAAGGTCGAGATATCCTGGTCTGTATCCAAACCATCGACCCATTTGCATCAGCGTGTCGTACATCTTTGATGCTCGGAGATAATAGCTGACGCTCAGACCTTCCAAGGTCAAACCACGAGACAATTTATCGCCGCCGATCGCAATAACACTCAGCCCATTCTTGTGTTCCCAGTAGTCTAGTACATCCTTTGCTGTGCCGTTGATTTTCTTGACCTGAATCTTAGAGGAAGCATGATGCAGTAAAGGTTTAACTTCTTCCCAAGAAAGTGATTTTAGTTCTGGATCAATGGATGAGAGTATGGATGAAGTAGTTGGCACAAAATCATCTTTCCATAGCTGCTCAAATTCTTCCTCTAGCTTACCTGTTACTTTGCCATCGCAGTGCCGCAGTCGTTGTTTTAGAGAAGTCAATTCGTCTTTTACTTGCTTTGCTACCTCGGATTGGACAGCCGTAAAACGGGCGACATGAACTAGCATTGAGTTGTGTTGGTTCTCCTGTCCTCGCACAATTCTTGCAGCACAACAAAGAATAAACGCCCTAATTGCCTCCTTGAGAGAACCTGGAAGTTCACCCGGAACATGATCTTTTTTGTGTTTGTCCGGCATCCATTCTCTTTGGTCTTCTACTGGTCGGATGATAGGCAACGCTTCTGATACTTCAAGACCAATAGCCGGATCGGTGTCCAGTCCAAATACCTCTACTGGGCCGATGTAGTTTGATGGTGCAGGTAGGTTGATAATGAAACTACGTGGAAAGAGATCGTCTCCAAATTCTTGATTTTTTTGATCCGGATCTGGGTAGATGAAGATGTTAGCAAATGGTGTAGCTGTGTAACCCACATAAGCACTCCTTTCAAAACTGTGAAGCAGCTTCCTGATTAATCCATTAATTGCTGAAACATCATACTCTTCTTGAACTTTGCCATTTTCATCGAATAGTGGGGGATTTGTGTTGATTGAGGCATTGTCTGCCTCGTCATCAATGACGAGTAAGGGAACTCCTCTGACGATGCGTTTTCCTGATTTTTCATCTTTATCCCCATGACGTAAAGCCCACTGTAGGAGATTTTTGAGTACAGTTGTATTCTTTTTGACAACAAACAATAGTGGATTCCCACCCCCTGCTGATACCCCAAACTGACCTGCTACTTTTTTATTAAAATCACCATTATTGGCACTGTTTGTAGCTGAATCAGCAATCAGCCTCTTTCCAACAGGAATTAGCCCTACTCCAATGGCGGAACTCTCTTGAGTCGAAGCTCTGTGTAGTTGTGAGTCATATCCCAGAAAACCTTCGTCTAAACGGATCTGTGTCTGGCTCCGCAAGCTGTTCTGGATACCAGCAAGCACAATAATCAGTTTATATCCTGCATCAACCGCCTTGCAGATCAGACCAGTATAGTTTGCTGTTTTTCCCGACTGAACCTGTCCAACAACCATCCCCCTCCGATCCCACCTTCCTGAGCGTAAAGGGTTCTCTAGGCGTTGAAGAATAGAGTCGGTCAACTGGTCTAAACCTTTGGTAGTCGCTGGTGCCCAGCCCTTTTCTTCCTCTAAATAACGTATATAACGGTTCCAGAAATCCCAATTGATTTCACTGTTGCGATCAGCCAACCAAGGGATATGACCCTGTTTATTTTCTAGTACAGTACCTAAACCCATCCAAATATTGAAAAGACTTTCAAGTTCCCGGACGAGTTTTTCCTCATCTACCTCAACGGTATGGCCCTGTTCGCTAGTTCTAGTAGAATCAACGGCGATTTTGACTTTTTCTTGAATGATTTGCCGAGTGGGTGTCTGTTCACCCTTCAACAGAGCTTGAGCCACCAGACGAGCTCTATCGTAGTCGTTCATTTTAGGTCTTCTCCATTTGTCTGCTTTTAGTTGTGAAATGCACTTGAGGTATAGCTGAAGCTAGGTTAACCCCTTTCAGCCTGAGCTTCGTAGTAGGCTTGTACTTGTTTTACAATTGGTCTGGCGATCGCTTCAGCTAAAAGAGGTGGTACAGAATTCCCAACTAGCTCAAACATTTTCGTCATAGGTGCATCAAATACAAAATGATCGGGGAAACTTTGCAGTCTAGCAGCTTCTCTTACAGAGATACTTCTGGTTTGTGTTGGATGGATATAGGCCAAACAATCTTTCTGCATATGTGCCGTTAGTGTCCATGAGGGTTTATCCCAGTGTAAGCGTTTATACTTATCCTCAAAACTCCGCTCGCTGTAGCGTTTTAACTCATCAGGGATATTTTTATATATACCTCCTTGAGGCATGATGCTAAAGATATGCAAATCTTTATCATTATGCGATCGACACATATGATTCATTACCGTATCAGAAGATTGAGTTCTCATTAGCTTTTGATACTCCGATTTAGGCGAAAAATGGTAAGCTTTAGGAACGTCTATTTGCTTGGGTGCAGTGCTTTTCCTCTTCAAAGGTAGACTTATAGGCTTTAATTCTGGTAAATCTCCAATTGCGTCCCCGACAGAGACAGGAGAACTTGTATTCACATCGGGAAACTCGAAAGTTAGATTCGTATCTTTACGCCTACCCACAATAAATAAGCGTTTGCGGATTTGAGGGACACCGTAATCAGAAGCAGTGAGAATTTGATGGCTAAGATTATAGCCTGGATAATCCTTTCTTTTTCTATTTAATCCCTTTTGTAAATCTTTTGTAAAAGTAGGAAATATCCAGTGATTGAGAAGATAATTGACGTTTTCAATTACAAAAAAGAGAGGCTTATAATATTCAACTACTCTAATAAATTCTTTATATAAAAAGTTTCTAGTGTCAGTTTCGATATGTTTTCCTAAAGACTTCATTTTACCTTTGCCTACTACTGAAAATACTTGGCAGGGTGGGCCCCCAATTAAAATATCAATCTCTCCAGGCTTCAACCCCAGCTTACTCAAATCAGTAATAGATTCGATAGACTGAGCATCACGCATCAGTGTACAGTTAGGAAAGTTTCTATGATGCGTTCTTATAGCATGAGGATTTTTATCAATTCCCCCTAAAATTTCACACCCAGCATTCTGAAAGCCTAAGCTCATCCCACCTGCACCGCAAAAAATATCGAGTACAGTTGGTGATTTTATATTTGGTGTTTTTTGTCTTAATTCTAGCATTTTCGATAACAAACTACGCGATTTTTTATAATTTTACATTGATTTGTAGCTGTTATATCATAAATATTAAAATATGTATTTCCTCTTGAATATTGATATCATAGAACAATCTCTCAAGAGATCAAGATATTTAGAAAACAGTGATAGCAACTATACAATTATTTTCTGCCAATTCGCCCTCTCTCCAAAACCCATCAAACACCGCTGACATCGGCTATCAACCGACAAAGCCGGAACCTTAAACCTCGCCCCACAGTTGGGACATTCCAACAGCAAGCATAAATGATGCCGAGCCTGCTTCGCAGGGACTGCGCTAACACACCCGTCACCGTCTTAAATAAACTGCCACTCCATCTTATGACAAGGTGACTCAGCATAACAAGCCCCACACAACCGAATCGGTTCCTGTTTCATCCCAGCAGGCGCTAACATCTGCACTAACAGAATAATTAGGATTTTCTAACCATTCTAATTCATGTTTGATATCTTCCCAATCCCGTAATTGACTTTTTTTTAGAGTTTCCATGCTCTGCCTAGGAATGCAGATGCTTTGGGTCTGCCTCGCCTTACTTCCCGGTCAATTTTACAATACAAGACGCATCCAAAACCACTAGAATTTCATTTTGAAAAACAGCACAACTTGTCATTGCTGAAGCTAATGCGGGAATTTTCCCTTGTTCTAGAGAAAGGCTCGCCTCTGGTGTAGAATCAAATTGATTTAGCCAGCCATCATCCTTTATATACTGAAGAGTCAAAGCATTGCGATCGAGCATCCAAAAATTCACTCCATATTGATTAATAAAATTTTGCAATACAGCTCGATCGGGAGTGTATTGAGCGCGAATTAAATCGTTTACTCGCTGTTGATATTTGCTGTAGTAGCCTTTCTGATAAGGCACTGCATATTCCTTTGCCACCAGAACCGAACGCTGACTAAATGTTGGCAGATGGTCAGTCTCTGCCCCGATCGAAGCAATCAGGATATCTTTAGGCTGTTGCTCAAAAAATTTGTACAAAGCTGGCATTTGACCTTCTATATACCCGACTGTGGGAAATTTTTTGACAAAGCAGGGATAAAGGACAACGGCGATAGCGATTGTCGCGGTAGTAATTAGTGCCACTAGATTTTTTACATTAAATGTTGTTGCGCTTTTTGATGCCAAATGACCCACTATATCGATAATTAAAGTTAGGGAAATCGCAGTTATGAAAACTACAATAAATCGCAAGCTGTAGGCTGTATAGCGACCTGGTTGATACAGCTTAAAAATGGTAGCGTGAGCAGCTAAAAACATCGCCGAGGATGCTAAAAATAGCTGAAGTAAAAGCCAGATTTGGCGTTGAATTTGATTTGCTAAGGGAAAAGCCGATCGCAAAAATAGCAGCAGCGGAAATAACAGCCCTACACAGTGAGTTACAGGCGTAAACAGCGACTTGGGAAACATTCCGCTGCCCCGCCCTGTCAACCAATAATCTTTGGGATTTGGACGAAAAAAAGCATTTCTGCCGTCTGGTGCAAATTCGGCCATTTGCTTCGCTTCTGCGGCGGTATAAGTTGGGCCAAATTCAGAGTTATCTAAGGCATAGGGCAGCATTACTAAAAATATTAATCCCAAACCTGTAGTGCAAAATAGGTAATTTGTTCGATCGCCAGACAAGCGCAAACCGCCTTTTTTCCAGCATAGCAGGCGCAAAACTAAAATTCCGGCAGCAACCAAGGCGTAAGGAGGATAGAATAGTCCGATAAGTGCGATCGCTCCCAAACAAGGCAGCAACGAACTGCGCGACAAATAATATAAAAAAGCCAGAAATATCGGATATATAAAAGCTCTTGGCGTTGTGGAAGCCAAATCATCAGTCATCCACATATGCTGATTTAACAGCAAAGATGCAATAAATCCAGTCATCGGCACTGGCAGAATTTCTAGGCAAAAGCCAAAACAGTAATAAGTGGAAATTAAGCAGAGAAATAGCGGCAATATTTTGTGAAATAATAGCGGGTGAATGCCAATTGTTGTTGCTAATTTGTAGAGCGTGCTGTATCCTGCGGGAGCGACTGATTGAAAGTAATTAGCAATGAAATCGTTGGGGAATAATTCAGGATCGACAAACCGCATCATCCAGAAAACGTGCTGCCTCGCATCGTCTTGCACCATATACTCGGCGCTCAAGACTTGCTTGAGTCCTAAAATAGCATAAATTGCGGCAAAAGTCAAGCTGAGAGTCAACCAAAATATTGTGTGCGAGCGGGATTTTTCATCAACAGTCGCAGTCAGAAATTTATGCAAGCGGGCTATGAACATCGCAGTCAAAAAATGTCTTAAATAAAAGTTCGCAGCAGCGCTGAAGAACTACTACAAACAAATACTTTATATGAGATTCGCCTGCAAATGTCACTTTACTTTCAACTTCGCCCGATTTTAGATCATTTTCCAGCCCGCACGCCCGGAATTTTAAGCCGAATTCGATAAAGACTTTTACTTGCAGTAATGTAAAGCGTTTTGCGATCGCTTTCTCCCCAAGCCAAATTAGTCGCCGTCTCAGGAACAGAAATCTTCCCCAAAAGCTTACCAGCCGGCGAGAAAATCCACACTCCCCCCGGCCCGGTGCTGTAAACATTCCCCTCTACATCAACTTTTAAACCGTCGGGAACTCCGCCTTGACTGGCATCTTTTAAATCCGCAAAAAGCTGCTGGTTGGTAACAGTTCCGTCCGGTTTTACATCAAAAACAGCAATGTATCCCGCTTCCGAATTATTAACATAAAGCTTTTGCTCGTCTGGTGAAAAGGCAATGCCATTCGGCAGCACCAAATCCTTAACCAGCAGAGTTAATTTTCCGTCTGGTGCCAGCCTGTAAACCCCGTAAAAACCCAATTCTTCCTGGTCTTTACTAACACCGTAGGACGGATCGGTAAAATAAATGCTGCCGTCGGATTTAACGACCACATCGTTCGGGCTGTTGAGCCGCTTGCCCTCGTATTTATCCGCCAATGTGATAACTTTGCCGTCTTTTTCTGTGCGCGATACGCGGCGATTTTCGTGTTCGGCAGTAAGCAAGCGGTTTTCTTTGTCTAAAGTATTCCCGTTGGCTTTTCCCGAAGGTCTGCGAAATACCTCAACTTGCTGATTAGAGGCGAATTTATAGATAATATTGGCGGGAATATCGCTGAACAGCAAAAAGCCGTCTGGATGCCAAATCGGGCCTTCTATAAATTGGAAATCCCCAGCTAGTTTTTCTAATTTCGCGCTGTCATCGAGAATACGTTGCATGGTGTTTTTTTTGTCCTGGCTTTCCGTTTGGGCGGTCAAGTTGGTCAAATCAGATGTTAACTTGTTGGACAAATTGCTGTCCTTGAAAGGTTTTAACAGATGATTTTTGAAAAGCGTGTTGCTGAATGCTAGAGTCAAAACTATAAACAAGAGGCTGAAGGTAGCAATTTTGGCGCTCATGTTTGCCTTGTTAATTGCATTGAGTGAGAGTCGTAGTAAAAGCGATCATACCGTACCTCAATACTCCGGACAGTTTTTAAGCAGCGAGAGTACCATAGGATAGGACTGACGGAAGGTTAGGGTGATTTAAAATTAAATTCGGGTCTAAATCTAACTTATCAATAAAGGTGTAAAGTATATGCCTATTGAATTCAAGGCGTTTATAAGAAGCCATCGAAAACACGAATGTATCGGGAGATGAATGACGATTATAAGCTTCATATTTGGCTAAATTTAAAGCAATCAAACTGGCATTAAAATGAAAATCCAGGCGTTGACCACTACAAGATTGGCAATCGGATAAACCTGTAAATTGTTTGGCATCACGAAAAATAAATTCAATTTGAAAACGAGCCCGATAATACTCAAGTATTTGCTCACCTGTCAGATCGAGATCAGTGCTGAACAATAAAATATTTTTAATTTTACCGTTAGGTTGAACTTCTTGAAGACAAGCTAAACGTATTTGACATTTTAAACAAACACTCCATACTACTAATGAATAAAGCTTAACCCCCGGCTTAATTTCTTTGATAAAAGTTAAGTTTTTTAATTTGTTACAATCTACTTTTCCATCATATTTGCGAGGTGCACCTATTTTGTTTTTTTCACCTGTATAGATGTAATTCAAGTTGGCATCAGACCGTAATTTACTAATCAAATGTAAATTTAAATCCCCTACAGCATCCCAGAACTTGGCGCGACAATAATAACCGTCAGCTACCAAATAACGTACAGATTCTGGCAATATAAAACGAGTTTCTTTTAAATGTTTGGCATAGTCGTCAACTCTTGTTAATTCAGGCGTTGAGCTTTTAACTGCCTCTTTTTTTGTCTGTTTTTTTGACGTTTTTTTCCCTTTAGGAGTTAGGGGAGTTTTGGGTAGTTCTGTAGGAGGACGCCAGGGCGTTTGTTGTACGCTCACACTATAAGATAAATGAGTTTCAACTTCGACAAGAGAAATGACAGAAATTTCTAATCCCTCTTCAGGTCTGCCAGCTACACCATTATAAAATGTAGCTTTACCTTCAGTCTTTTTGCCACTTTTATTAATAAATGAACAATCGATTGCAGCAATAATTGTTCGCTGAGAATTCAAGGCTTTCTTGATAAAACATTGATGGAATTCACTAAAACTAAATTTTTTCAAAAAATGACGACGATAAGTTTTTTCACTCAATGAACTATAACGGCTCAGATTGGTAAAATTAACTTTGCCATAAACAAGTAATATGGTGGAAAATAAAATTACCATAAACTTTTTTTGTGATTGACTAATCCCTGACATTTGTTGTAAGATAGATTCTAGAATATTCATCGGGCATTTTTTTAAGTTCGTGTGTTTTTTGAGCTTAACGTAAAAAGTGCCTTTTTTTTGATTATCGGTTAAAATCTCAGGGAGTTTTTGGCTCTGCTCGCGGAGCGCCACTGTTCCAAAACTGTCCGAAGTATTGGTACCTATATTACATTTATATTAAGAATACAAAATTGTGGCTTCCAACAGACCGCCGCGCGGATAACATAGTATAGCAATGTCATTTAAATTTGCGATCGCCACCTGCTGACATTCCTGAAGTTAACACGCCGGAGCATGGATTAAAATCACAAATAATATCTAGCTATATGCTTTCTACCTTAGATATCAAACTACTAGGCGGATTCTGCCTTTCCTGTGCAGACAAGCCCGTTGTCGGTGTCACCGCAGAGCGCCCGCAAGCTTTGTTGGCTTACCTGGTACTGCACCGCGATATCCCGCAAACCCGTCAGCGGCTTGCCTTTCAATTCTGGGCCGATTCAACGGAGGCCCAAGCTCGCACCAACTTGCGCCGGGAATTGCATCACCTGCGTCACGGACTCCCCGATGCCGATCGCTACCTGCTGGCGGATGCCAAAACCCTGCAATGGAATCCCCATGCGCCTTTCGTGCTGGATGTGGCTGAGTTTGAACGGGCATTCGCCGCAGCAGAAGCAGCGGAACGAGCCGCAGATGTTAACGGTGCCAGAACAGCCTGGGAGCAAGCGATCGCACTTTACGGCGGTGATTTGCTGCCGAGTTGTGAGGATGAGTGGATTTTTTCAGAGCGCGAACACCTGCGACAGAAATTGCTCCATGCACTCGAATCTCTGACTCGCCTGTCGGAAGCTCAGGGTGATTATCGGGCTGCAATCCGCTCTGCACAGCGCTTACTGGAGATCGATCCGTTGCACGAAACCAGCTACGCAGCTTTGATGCGATCGCACCATTTGAACGGCGATCGCGCCAATGCACTGCAAGTCTACCACCGCTGCATGACTTTGCTGCGCGAGGAACTAGGAGTAGATCCCAGTGCGATCACTCGCAAGCTCTACGAGCAACTGTTGCTGGAAGACGCAGCGCCCGACATTCAACCATCCTCTCAGTCCGCCGGGCCGCCCCAAACGACTTTGTTTCCCTCGCCTTTGGCTTTGTCGCCTCTAGTGGGACGCGATCGCGAATGGGCATCGATTCAGCAGTGGGCAAAGCCGATACTGCTTGCGAACTGCGGCGCGATCGCCAGCGCTGAGGCATCGCCAGTGCTCTTGCTCGCGGGCGAACCCGGAATCGGCAAAACTCGCTTGCTGGAGGAGTTGCGATCGACGGCACAGGCGGTACAAGTGCTGTGGGGACGCGGATTTGCGGCCGAGATGGTGCGACCCTACGGCATCTGGATCGATGCGCTGCGATCGATCGTTATTCCCCCCGCCCTCAACATTCCGCCGGAGCTAGGTTTCTTGCTCCCAGAGCTCGCTGAACCTGGGAAAGCTCCGCCCGATCGCAGTCATCTGTTTGATGCGGTGGTACAATTGCTGGCTCAATCTGCCAGTGAGACTGCGTTAATCGTGATTCTGGATGACATTCAGTGGATCGATGAAGCCTCATCGGCATTGCTGCACTACGCCATCCGCTTGTTGAGTCACAAGCGGATTTTATTCGCCTGCACCGCGCGTTCCAGGGAACTAGAGGAGAATGCGGGCATGGAGCGGGTGGTGCAGGCTCTCAGACGAGAACGACGGCTGCTAACGCTGGAATTGCATCCTTTCGATCGACAACAAACGGCTGAATTGATTCGCAGACAGCAAGCGGTTAATCCGTTAGAGCTATCTCCAGAAGCGGTCGAGCGCGTATTTATCGATAGTGGGGGGAATCCCCTGTTTGCGCTGGAAGTTGCCCGGGCATTGTCCCAGGATCGGTCTACTCATGCTGATAATTTAGAGGCTTTGATCCGCGATCGCCTCCACCAATTAGATGACATGGCTCGCGAATTTTTGCCTTGGGCCGCTGCATTGGGGCGGAGCTTCAAACCGACAGCGGTGGCTCATGTGGCAGACTATCCGCTGCCGAAATTGCTGATGGCGATCGAACAGCTCGAACAACAAACCATTATCCGTCCCAGCGCCTCTGTCGGTGACGAAATCGGCTATGACTTTGCTCACGATATTGTGCGTCAGGCTGTCTACCGGCAGTTGTCACAACCGCGCCGCCATTTGATACATTTGCAAATTGCCCATAAATTGAATCAACTCTCCACACCAGACGGTGCCTGGGCTGGCGATATTGCGCGTCACGCGGCCATCGGGGGCGATCGAGAATTAGCAGCGTCTAGCGCCTTCTGTGCCGCCGAACGCTGCCTGAAATTGTTTGCCTACACCGAGGCGTCCGACCTAGCTCAGCTTGGGATCGAGCAATGTCAAGGACTTGACGATCGCACTCGCATTCAATTGCATTTAAAATTGCTGCGGGTTAGCGCGATCGCAGGCGTTACAGGCGATCGAGTCTCTCAACTCGACAGCGAGGTGCACCGCTTAATCGATGAAGCAAATGCTCTCGGTTTAGAAGAAGCAGAAGCCACGGGACTTGAGGCATTGGTGATCCTGCATTTCGATCGCAGCAACTTCGCTAACGTTCATCAACACTCGCTGCGCGCAGCAGAGGTAAGTCGGGCATCCAGTCCAGCTACTGCCGTGCGATTGCTGGCCTATGGCGGGTCTTGCTTGGCGGAAATTGGACGGGAAATGGCGCGGGCAGAAGCATTGTTGCTAGAAGCGCAGTCCCTGGCTGAGAGAGTTGGTTTGAAGAACATCGGAATTGACCAAGGGTTCGGTGCCGTACAGCGCCATCACGGGAACTATGCCCAAGCGCGAGTTTTGTGGCAACAGGCGTGGCGATCGGCGGCGGCCCAGCAGGATCGCTGGTGCGAGTGTTATAACCTCAGCTATTTGGCGATGACGGAACTGGAAGCGGGCGATCCGGCGGCGGCATTGCCTTATTGTCAGGAAATGGCGATCGTCGGAGCCAAAATCAAAGGCGAAGGCAGTGAAGGTGCGATCGCCAATGCACTTTTAGCTTTAGCAAACTATCAGCTTCAGCAAACTGGAGCCGATGCTGCTTTGGAGCGGGCGATCGCGACTTTGCAACAGGTGGATGCGAAACGGATGCTGTCTTATGTGCTGATTGGGGCGGCTCAAGTCGATTTAGAGTGCGATCGACTCCTTTTGGCAACAGCCCGCGCTGAAGCTGCTTTAGAAGCTGCTCAGACCGTCGATCATCCCAGCGAGATTGCTCTGGCTTGGGCGATTTTGATTGAGGGTGCTTTAGGTTTGGGCGATCGAGAAGGGGCGATCGCGCGGTTTGAATCGCTGCGCGATCGCATCGATCGCCCTGCGCTGAGTTTCCGCGCCCGCACTGCTGTCGATCGGGCGATCGAACAGATTTAGTCATTAGTTATTAGTTGTAGCGAACTGCTATTAGGGATGGTGTTCATCACAGGGAACTTTACTTTACTTCATATCGCCGATCTAATTTTTTAAACTCTTCAGCTTGTTTGATAATTGCTTCATATTCTCCTTTTTTGCTAAATTATGCAAAACCTTTAGTATTACTGTAATTATTGGCTAGAACGCTATGTTTAAAATGAATCGCCGTCAATTTCTATTAAGTAGCGCTGTAACGTTTGGTGCGGTAATAGCCCATGCTCAAGTTAAAGCCCAAAACTCCCGAACTCCAGGAGCATTAGAGAAAGGACTATCCTCTCAGAAAGTGATCGTCGTCGGAGCCGGGTTGTCTGGTTTGGTTGCCGCTTACGAGTTAGCAGGAGTAGGACATACAGTAACGGTTTTAGAAGCCCGTGAGCGAGTAGGAGGGAGAGTTTTGACCTTGCGAGGCAATTTTAGTGATAATCATTTTGTAGAAGCAGGAGCAGCAAGAATTCCATCCGATCACAATTTAACACTTGGCTATGCTCAACATTTTGGTTTGACTCTCAAGCGTTTTTTACCACCAGATGGGCTTTACATTGCTGTGAAGAATGGGCAACGTCTTCTGATTTCTGCTGCTGATTTAGCTAAAGTTATACCAGGCGGAGACATATCAAAAGTTGTTAAAATTGCTCAAGGTTCAGATCGATTACCACAAGCATTTGCTACCGCTCTAGTTGATAAAATTCATCTAGGATCTGCGGTTACTCGCATTGAACAAACTTCTTCAGGGGTTCAAGTCTTGTGCCAATCAGGACAGCAATACACAGGAGACTGCGTAGTGTGTACTGTTCCCTTGCCAGTCTTGGGACAGATCAATTTTCAGCCTCCACTATCACCTCAAAAACAGCTTGCTATCGCTGGGGGTTATAACTATCGCGCAGCGACACGAATGTTTGTTGAATTCTCCGAAAAATTCTGGGAAAAAGAAGGATTGAATGGTTGGGGTTTGTTTGACGATCGTCCTGAAGAACTGTGGCAACCAAGTTGGGATTTTCCTGGAAAAACAGGTATTTTGGAAGCTTATCTGAAAGGGGAAAATGCCCTTGCTATGGATGCCCTCGCCCCAGAACAACAATTGCCTCAATTACTACAGCGATGGGAAAAGATTCTCCCTGGTGTCAGTGCTTATCAGGGCAAGATGACCAGTTATTCTTGGGCTAAAGATCCTTGGTCGAGGTCTGGTTGGGCATACCCGACTGAAGAGCAAGAAAAAAGGTTTTTTGATGAACTTGGAAAGTCGGAAGGTAAAGTCTATTTTGCTGGAGAACACACTTCTACTACGAGGGGATGGATGCAGGGGGCATTAGCATCTGGATTGAGGACTGCTAAAGAAATTCATCAGGCAAGAACTTAATTTTCTGATACTTTTGTACGATCACACTATCATTTACAGATTGGCTGAGAATGCGAGCGTAGAGCAGACTGTACCTACGTTTATGTTGGGGGTGACAACTCGCTCACTTTGTCCACTGCGAGGCGCTGAAAAAATTCGGGTGAGAGTGAGGAAAATCATCAATCGCTACAATTAGTCATGAGTCATTAGTTAACAGTCAACAGTGACCAATCAACAGTAATTACTAATTAAGAGGAAGTAATTATGTCTCTTATCAAAGTTGAAACCGTTGCCGATCAACCCATCACCGCAGAAATGTTAGCTGATACGCGAGTTTTGGATTGTCTTGGGGCAAGAAATGGCACGTGGCGCTACTCTTTACTATCAGCCGATCGCGATCGCATGATTTGCACCTTTGAGGCACCAGATGCAGAGTCTGTGCGACAAGCTTATCGCCAAGCCGATGTTGGGTTTACCAAGGTTTGGACAGCCCAAGTTATTGAACCTGAAGGTGTGCCACCTGTATGGAACGAACCAATCCTCAAGCTGTTGGAGGGAAGCTATCCGAATGGCTTTACCGATGAAGAGTTGAACGAAGCCCAGCGATTAATTTTAGCCTGCTATCAGGAACTGGGTATTGAATGGGTGCGTTCCTATGCGTCGCTGGATAAAACTCGTGTCCTGTGGGAACTGAACGCGCCCGATGCCGAAGTGATTCGAGAAGCCCACGGTAAAGCTGGAATTCCCTTCGATCGCGTTTGGTGTGCGGAAGTTCTCAAGCCTTGAATTCGCGCGGACGATCGCGCTTGGATGCTTTGGGAACGCTTCGAGAACGCTTTCGGAACGGTTTCGGAACGATCGCCTCGTTAGATTGATATCAAGTTAAGCAAACAACCAGCAAATTAACAAATCCCTTTACACTTTAAGGAGAAATAAAATGGCTGAATTTGACCTTGGTACCTTGCCATCTAATAGTGCCGTAGTAGTTCCGCGCCGCACTATCAGTAATCTCAACAGCAAAGACACCTACAGTTTCCGTCTGGATAGCGATAAAAATATCAACCTTGGGCTGGTTGGTATGACCGACGATCTGAATGTTCAACTATTTCGGGATTTCAATGGCAATGGCTTAGTTGATGGTAACGATAAGCAAATTGCTATTTCCGATCGATTGCGTTTGGATGAAGTAATCAACTTGTCCTCAGTAGTTGCTGACGTTGATGCAGGCAATTACGTGGTGCAAGTCAATCGGAACCGTGCGTTCAACGATACTCCCTACAATTTGAGAGTATCGGCTGACGCGCTCGGAACACCCAGCAAAGTCCTCGCCGTAGAAGATGATTTCGGTGCCGTCTTTTCCAACGACAAACCAAGAACTCATCAAGGTTCTGTGGGTAACACCGACACCACCGATACTATCCATTTCGCTGTCAATACCCAGGGATTTTATCACTTTGGTCTCAATAATCTCAGCGCTGATGCCGATCTCCGATTGATTCAAGACAAAAACAACAATCGCGCCGTCGATGCAGGTGAGGTAATTGGAAGTGTGGTTAAGCGAGGCACTATTTCCGAAGGATTTGTCCAAAACTTGGCTCCTGCAACTAACTACTATCTTCAAGCCTCTCAATTCACAGGTAACACTAATTATTCTGTTACCTTGACTCCGATTCCCAACTAGAAAGTCCTGGATGTAAAAACTTTATCTGTAGGGTGCACACTGTGCACCTTACCCTATCAATTGTTCGTTCAAATGGCTTTAATTGAAGCCAGACAGCTATGACCGCAGTTTTATTACAAATCCGCAATCGCACCCTCTCTGGAGAGGAGATAGTTCCTCGACTTGCCAGCTACCAAATGCTGCCCCAATTATACCGCGAGAGCATCATTGATGAAGCGATCGCCCCCATCGATTGCACCGCTGAAGAAATCGTGAATGCCAGCCAGCAGTTCTACGAACAAAATCAACTGATCGACGAAACCACAAAGCAGCTTTGGCTAAAACAGTACGGAATGAGTCGGGAATTTTTAGAGACTGTTTTTATTCCGCGACTGCTCAAAATTGAGAAATTCAAACACCAAAATTGGCATCACAAACTAGAGTCATATTTTCTGCAACGCAAGCGATCGCTAGATCGAGTCATCTATTCTTTGATTCGGGTTAAAGACGCAGAAATTGCCCGCGAACTGTATTTTCGGATTCAAGAAAAAGAGCAATCATTTGCCGAACTGGCGCGCGAGTATTCCCAAGGTCCAGAAGCTCAAGTCAATGGAATCGTTGGCCCGGCCGAACTCGGCACAATCCACCCGAATTTGGCGCATCTGTTGGCGATAAGCCGGCCCGGTCAGCTTTGGCATCCTATCCCTGTAGAAGGATGGCTGGCGATCGTCAGATTAGAAACATTGATTCCGGCTCAGTTCGATTTAGCGATGCGTCAACGTTTGCTGCGCGAATTGTTTGAAACTTGGGTGCAAGAACAGATAGGTGAAATGTTGAATTGACGGGCAGGAATCTGACGCTCGTACCCCTGGCAACATCCAATCTTCCAAATAGAAACTTTTGAATACCATCACGCTTAAATTATGATGACACAAACATTCGATCAAACCAAAGCAGAAGCATTCGCCGGACGGATGCTGGACATTCTCAACAGTGGCGCACTCTCCGTCATGATTTCGATCGGGCATCGCACCGAACTGTTTGACACAATGGCAGAATTGCCGCCCTCTACCAGTCAACAAATTGCCGATGCTGCCGGATTGAACGAACGCTACGTGAGGGAATGGCTCGGTGCAATGGTAACGGGTCGCTTAGTGGATTATAATTCGATCGACAAAACCTACACTTTGCCGACAGAATATGCAGCATTCCTGACACGGGCTGCGGCTTCTGACAACATTGCCCCCTTTGCTCAATTCATTCCGGTGTTGGCATCGGTGGAAGACCGGATTATCGATTGTTTCTACAAAGGCGGCGGTGTACCCTACTCAGAGTTCAAACGTTTTCATGCCGTGATGGCAGAAGATAGCGTACAAACCGTGGTATCTGCTCTATTTGACCATATTCTGCCACTGATTCCCGGACTTACCGAAGCGTTGCAGCGGGGTATTGAGGTGCTAGATGTCGGCTGTGGCAGCGGGCGAGCACTCAATAAGCTGGCTGAAGCCTTTCCGAATAGCCGATTCACAGGCTACGATTTTTCGGGAGAAGCCATCGCCAATGCCAACACGGAAGCGCAATTGCGGAAGTTGAATAATATCCAGTTTGAGGTGAAGGATGCCGCGACATTGGATGAATGCGATCGCTACCATTTCATAACCACATTTGATGCAATTCACGATCAAGCCAGACCCGATATTGTCCTGCAAAACATCTACAAAGCGTTGCGTCCCGATGGTGTTTACTTGATGCAAGATATCCGCGCCACCACGGATGTCGGCGGTAATCTAGACCATCCCATTGCCCCCTTCCTCTACACCATTTCTTGTATGCACTGTATGACAGTTTCTTTAGCCTATGGCGGCATGGGATTGGGCACGATGTGGGGTCAAGAAAAAGCGCTGCAAATGTTGAGTGAAGCTGGGTTTAGTAGCGTTGAAATCAAGCAACTAGCCCATGATTTCCAGAACGACTATTATATCATCAAAAAGAGCTAAAATCATGTGCAAACTTTGTGCGCTCGGTCAACAATTGCAGAAGAAAAAACAACTTAAATCCGGGTTGTTGGATACCAGCCAATTTTCGGTCTTCATCGATTTGAAACAATTGTCCTCCACACCGGAATTCAAATCAGCTAAACCACCTAACAATCCTCAGTCATCAGTTAAGCCCTTGGTTTAACACTCAGGGATTCTAATTAGGAAGATGTTAATCTCTCAATTGCTTAAGTTGACACGAATGCTTTCCTCCTTAACCCTGACTTAAGGCGAATAAAGTCTTTACTATGAACCTGTTGGTAGTAAGGACTTTATTCGTTTCAACTTTTAAGCGGGAAATGAAACAAATAGCACCGCAATACCAAGAACGATCGCCGCTATACCCATCACAACAGACCAGAAGCGGTGATAACTCTTAACCGTAGTACCGCTATCGCTTTCAAGCTGAATCAAATCCATCCAAGGTGCAACACCCCGGCGGAACCAACCCAAAGCGCTAACATCCATTCCAATCAAACTTTCAACCCGTTTCATGCCAAACAGAAAATTACCAATTGGCCCAAAACGAGAAGCATAGCGCAGATAAATCATTCCCGTTCTGTCTTGCAGTTTCAAATCAGAACCGAAGGTATAACCCGCATCGCCGCGACCAATTAATTCGCCTTGCAGTTGCGTCGGTTGACCCCGCAAGGGACTTGCATAAGGGTCAGACATTAAGGTTAAAACATCCAAGTGTTCTGCTTCTTCGTAATTGGGGAACATCACCAAAGTCTTGAGCAAAATTCCCGCACCCAAACCGATTAAAGGACAAGCAACCATCATCATCGGGTTTACAGCATACAGGGAAATGCCGATCGCAAAACCCACAGCTAAGCCCAGAGTTTCTGCACTGTACAGCAGTAAATCGAACACAAAATTGCCGTACAATCTCCGCTTGCTCAAATCGTTGCCTTCGCCGACAATACGGCCCATGTCAAACTCAATATCCAAGCCTAATTGTTCGGCATAAGTGCTCAAAGCGCGAACTCGTTTACCAGTCAGCGGGTGAGTAGAGTTCAACTCCATCCACCAACCCCAGGGATTAAACATATCCCACAGAAACACTCGCCCAATTTTTTCCGGTTCCGAAGTAATTCTGTAAGCAGTGCCGGTAGATGTGGCAGCTTTGGCATCGTAAATGCCTAAAGCGCGAGTTCCTTCTAATAAGCGGCTGGGTTCGGTTGCTCTTTGTCCTTCTTCCAGAATACCGTAAGCAATTTTTACCAAAGCGCGAGACAAAGCATTGGGATTTCCGGTTGTTTCGGCTGCAAAATGGTCGGCAAAATATTCTCGCGTCCGCGACAAATACAGCAATAAATAAGTGCCTGCGATGTAAAACAAATAAGCAACAGCAGCTACAGTACCGGCAGCATCTTTAGCTTTGTCGCCACCACTTCGCCCCATCCTTTGAGCTGTAGTGTAAATTAAATAAGTAATCTGCACCAAAGTCGAAGCTAAAGTCATTACTGCAAAGTCCCAGTGGACGATGTGACCGAGTTCGTGGGCATAAACAGTGGCAATTTCCTCGTCGTCTAAATAGGTAAAAAGACCTTGACTGACGACTAAGCGAGCGCTGTTGGGAAATGAACCGTAAGTAAAAGCAGTAGGGTTTTGGTCGTCGATAATTCCTAAACGTGGCTGCTGGAGTTTTTTCTGCTTGCAAACCTTCTTAATAACTTTTGCTGTTTCGGGACTTAGGCTTTCAATTTCTGCTAGGGAAACCCAGCGAGTATGGTAGAGCCAATTTTGGGTTAAGTCCATCAAGTAAGGCGATAGGAAAAAAGTAGCAAGGTTAAAAATTAGAGTTATCGGAAGTGCGATCGCCAATCCGGCGACTGGATCGGGACTGTTGAGAATTAAAACTGATGCTAAGGATAGCGCTAACACCATACCAAACAGCAGGCTGATGGTGACGCCGGAAGCTAAAACGAGATTTCCGCCAGTTTTCTGTATCAGTTTAACGCCGGCTTTGGCGGCTCGCCCTGCCTTGCGTAAAGGGGCGTGAGATGACATAATACTCTCCAAAGGTTATTGACAAAAGGAAATGATCGTGGGATTTTATCTATACTTCACTGTTTTAACCTGTTAATGCGGATTGCTGTAAGGGGTCTCAACAAAAATATAGAATTTCCTCTAGAATTGTTAAGACTGAAAACCGCCCCGAAATTTATTTGTGCGGATTCAATTCAAAACTCAAAATTCAAAACTCAACAATCAAAACTATTTAAAAGTTACTGCCATGTCTATTATTGAAATTGCCCAAAAAACGCGCGTATCTGCTAGAAAATTGGCAGTTTTGTCCGCTGATGCCAAAAATCACGCTATTGAGGCTATAGCTAAAGCTTTAGAAGCTGCTGCGCCGGATATTGTGGCGGCGAATGCTGCTGACTGCAAGGCGGCTGAGGTGGATGGAATTGCGAAACCGCTGTACGATCGCCTAAAGTTGGATGAGAGCAAGTTGAAAAGTGCGATCGCGGGCGTGCGCGACGTTGCGAAACTCCCTGAGCCGATCGGTGTCGTGCAAATCCACCGTGAATTGGATACAGGATTAATTCTGAAGCGCATCACCTGTCCTTTGGGCGTTTTAGGCATTATTTTTGAAGCGCGCCCAGAAGCTTTAATTCAGATAGTATCCTTGGCAATTAAATCGGGAAACGGCGTCATTCTCAAAGGCGGCAAAGAAGCAGTCCGTTCCTGCGAAATCTTGACAAAAGTGATACATCAAGCATTAGCAGAAACTCCTGTTAATCCCGAAGTCGTGCAGTTGCTCACCACGCGGGAAGAAACAATCGAACTGCTGAAAATGGATGAATATGTAGATTTGATTATTCCCAGAGGTTCTAATTCCTTCGTGCGGTTTGTGCAAGAAAATACCCGGATTCCCGTGTTGGGACACGCCGACGGCATTTGTCATTTGTACGCAGACAAAGCAGCGGATATTCAGAAAGCCGTAGAGATTTCTGTAGACGCAAAAACCCAGTATCCAGCCGCCTGCAATGCCATTGAAACCTTGTTAGTCCATAGTGCGATCGCCCCCAAATTCCTGCCCGCAGTTGCCACAGCTTTGCAGCAGAAAAAAGTTGAATTGCGGGGAGACGAAAAAACTCGCGCCATCCTAGAAAATATTGCCGAAGCTACAGAAACCGATTGGTCTACAGAATACAGCGATTTGATTTTGTCAATCAAAATAGTAGATTCTGTGGAAGAGGCAATTAACCATATCAATACTTACGGTTCGAGACATACAGATGTCATTGTTACCGAAGACAGCGAAGCCGCCGAAACTTTTTTAAATGGAGTCGATGCAGCCGGAGTTTATCACAATTGTTCGACTAGATTTGCCGACGGTTTCCGCTACGGCTTCGGTGCAGAAGTGGGGATTAGCACGCAGCAAATGCCGCCTCGCGGGCCTGTTGGTTTAGAGGGGTTGATTACCTATAAGTATCGAGTTGTTGGAGATGGCCATATTGCTGCTAGTTATGTAGGGAAAGATGCTAAGGGGTTTACTCATCGGGATTTGTAAATCCTCGATAGCCGATCAAACCCGACAATAAAAAAGCCTGTAAATACTGAATCTTAACCAAAGTGTCTCTTCTCCTTCATCCATCCCAAAAAAAAGCGATCGCCCTGAGCTTCAAACAAACTTAGCTACAATGAGCTATACTGTGCTCGGCGACTCCCCAAATCGAACAATTTGCCGTGGTTTATGTCTAACTCCTCCCTCCTCATCCCTGGTTCGACTCTCGAAAAACGCTACCGCATCCTCCGCGAATTAGGCCGCGGTGGCTTCGGCCGCACTTACCTCGCCGAAGACATCAACCGCTACAACGAACATTGCGTGCTCAAAGAGTTTTCTCCGGTGGTTCACAGCCCCAAAGCGGCCGAATTGTTCGATCGCGAAGCGAGTATGCTTTACCACCTCCAACACCCGCAAATTCCAAGGTTTCGAGAACTCCTGCGAACGGATTTTGGCGGGAATCCATCTTTATTTTTAGTGCAAGATTATATCAAGGGTCAAACCTACGAAGAAATATTGATATCGCGGCAGCAGCAAGGTAAAAATTTTACCGAAGCCGAAGTTACTCAACTGCTATTTCAGCTTTTACCAGTTTTAGAATACATCCACTCAAAAAATTTAATTCACCGCGATATTTCCCCGGATAATATTATTCAGCATGACGCTGACAAACTACCATTTTTAATTGATTTCGGTTCCGTTAAGCAAATCGCAGCCAATGCCGTAGTTCAGTTTAACGGACAATCGGATACGGCGATCGGCAAACAGGGCTATTCGCCGGCCGAACAAATGCGACTGGGGAAAGTTTCTGCTGCTAGCGATTTGTATGCTTTAGCCGTCACGGCTTTGGTACTGCTAAGCGGCAAAAAGCCTCAAAAATTGTACGATATCAATAATAAAACTTGGGATTGGCGATCGCACGTCACCGTCAGTCAAAATCTCGGTACTGTGTTGGATAAGATGCTAGCAGAACAACCGGGCGATCGCTACCAATCCGCAAAAGAAGTCCGCGAAGCACTCAAAGATCCAAAACTATCTCACATTGGCAGTATAATTTCCCAAATGGTGACAATGAACTTTGTCGGCCGCCCTTTCAAAAACGCCACTCAAACTGCTACCAGCAATCATACTCCTGTTAACCCAAACCCTCAAATTGTTAAAAACAACAACATTTTCCAGTTAATACCTTGGAAAACCCTAGGGAGTTTAAGCGTGGTTTTATTGCCGGGAATGTTAGCTTTTAGTGTAGTCAAATCTGGTTTCACTTTGCCCAAGTTGCCGGAGTTACCTAAATTTTCTTCCCCCCAGCAACCTCCCGATACATCCTTAGAGGAAGCAGAAATAATTCGTCAAGAAAAGATTGGTAAACGACGCAAAAATCTCAACATTGATCAAGATATATTCTATCAAAAAGTGGATGAATTATATTACAATAAATATCCAGAATTACAAGGGCGCAGCTTGACAGAAAAGCCAGAAGATGCTGAAATTAGGCGGAAATGGTATGAAGTTGCTGAGGATTTACTCGACAAGTTGGAGAAAGGAGGAGAGTTATAAAATCTAAGATAGAATAAGAGTGATTGAACCGCAGAGGGCGCAAAGAGCGCAGAGGCAGAAGGAAAAGGGCAAGAAAAGAGAGGTAAGAGAAAGAGAACTTTATCTGGTTTAATACAAATTGGTATAGACAACGCACTTTTAGTTTATTGCAAAATGGATTCTATTCAACTTACAGGAATTCGCTGTTACGGATATACAGGCTATCTGCCGGAAGAGCAAGTTTTGGGGCAGTGGTTTGAAGTGGATGTTACTCTATGGCTGGATTTATCGCAAGCTGGAAAAAGTGATGATATTCAACATACTCTTGATTACCGCAGCGCAATTACTCTGATTCAAAAGCTAGTCAAAGACTCGAAATTTTTATTAATCGAACGCCTAGCAGATACTATTGTTCAAGCGCTTTTAGAACTACCGTTAGTCGAAAAAGTTAAACTACAACTCTCGAAACCTGCTGCCCCCATCCCTGATTTCGGGGGTAGAATTACTCTAGAAATTACTAGAAGTCATTAGTCATTAGTTCTTAGTCATTAGTCATTAGTCATCAGTCGTTAATCTGCGTTAGTTTGTCGCTAATGACTGATGACTAATGACTGATGACTATTGATGAATTACCACTTCAGCAAGTTAAATTCTTCCATGTCTACGGTATTGCGGTTGCGATAAATGGCCAAAACAATTGCCAAACCCACCGCAGCTTCAGCCGCCGCTACCGTAACTACAAACACGGTAAATACTTGCCCCTTAATTTGTACAGGGTCGAGATAATTGGAGAAACCCATCAAATTGAGATTGACAGCATTCAGCATCAACTCGATCGACATCAACACGCGCACTGCATTTCTGCTGGTAATCAAACCGTAAATACCAATACAGAAAAGAGCGGCGGCTAATAACAGGAAATACTGGAGTTGCAGTTGCATAAATTTTGCGATTTTGTCTCAATCTAAAGTTACTACAAAACTAACACTATGGTGCGCTTAGCGCACCATAATATTACTTAGATTCTGGCGAAGACACATCTCCGGCAGAAACTAATTCGCGAGGTCTTTCCGGCAAACTCAAAGCAGGTGTTTCGGATAGCTTTTTTGACAGTTCATCCGGGAAGAAATCGCGGCGCGCCAACACAATTGCTCCCACCATTGCCATCAACAAAAACACTGATGCTAACTCGAAAGGCAGCAAAAAGTCGGTGAAGAAATGTTTGGCGATAGTGACGATCGAACTTTCGGCAGGTGCTCCCGTCGTCGCGACAATAGCCCAAGGAGTAGACACCACCATCGTACCCAAAAGCGCAAACAAGCCTACGCAAACTACTGCTGTTGCTATTTGACGCACCCAAGCGTTGGGAATTGTGCGGAAATCTTCGCGCTTGTTTACCAACATAATCGCAAACAAAATCAAGACGTTAACAGCGCCAACATAAATCAATACCTGCGCTGCTGCTACAAAGTCGGCATTCAGCAACAAGTACAAGCCGGCAATGCTAGTAAATACGCCGCACAGCAAAAATGCTGAGTAAACGATATTTGAGAACAGCACTACTCCTAGTGCTCCTGCAATCATCATTACCGACAGTATTCCAAATGAAACAATTTGAACCCCTTCAGCTAGATTCACAATTTTTTATCCTCAATTATTAGTTTTCTATTGTTCGTTTTTACTCATTAGTTAGCAGTCATTAATAATTGGTTATTTCACTAATGACTGATGACTGCTGACTAATGAGTAATTACTTACTTTTCGATAATTTCCTCTGGACGCAGACCGGCGCGGCGATCGGTGTAGGAAACTTCATGAGGGTCGATCGCACCTTTCGGCAAATAAGCGAATTCCCGCATCGGTGTCACCATCGGATCGTCTGTAACCTTGTAGGGTAAACGTCCGAGGGCCACGTTGTCAAAATTCAATTCGTGACGTTCGTAGGTGGCCAACTCATACTCTTCTGTCATCGACAAACAATTAGTCGGACAATATTCTACGCAGTTGCCGCAGAAGATACACACTCCGAAATCGATACTGTAGTGCTTGAGTTGCTTCTTCTTAGTTTCTTTGTTAAATTCCCAATCCACTACAGGTAAGTTGATCGGACACACCCGAACACATACTTCGCAGGAGATGCACTTGTCAAATTCAAAGTGAATTCGACCCCGGAAACGTTCCGAAGGAATTAGTTTCTCGTAAGGATACTGCACCGTAATCGGCCGGCGTCTCATGTGGTCAAAAGTAACAGATAGCCCTTGACCGATATACTTAGCAGCTTGAAGAGTCTCTTTGGCGTATTCGCCTACTTGATTGAGGAATTTTAGCATGGTGTTCTCTCTCTGTACTTGAGTTTTTGGTGATTGATAATTAATAATAGGTAATTGGTTAACAGCTATTTTTGTTTAGCTGTTGCCCTTTACCTATTATTAATTAACCGCCAAAAGCAAAGGGAAAGGCAAGTTTCAAAGCTGCGGTCAATAGCAAATTAACTAGAGCAACGGGAAGTAAAAACTTCCATCCCAAATCTAGCAATTGGTCGATCCGAACTCGCGGCAGAGTCCAGCGGAGCAGAACTGCCAGAAACAGGAAAAAGTAGGCTTTCAGCATCGTCATTGTAATGCCCAGCAAGCCGGTAATTACCTGCAACCAAGGAGTCGTTTCGCTCAATCCCAGGGCATTTGTCAGCACTTCGACAGGAATCGGGCATTCCCAACCGCCGAGGTACAAAACTGCTACTAGCAGGCAAGAAAGGACGAGGTTAACGTAGGAAGCGATATAGTACAAAGCAAATTTCATGCCTGTGTACTCAGTCTGATATCCTGCTACCAATTCTTCTTCTGCTTCCGGGAGGTCAAAGGGCAAGCGTTCGCATTCTGCTAGTGCTGCAATCCAGAAAATCAGGAAACCTGCGGGTTGCCGCCAGATATTCCAGCCGACAATGCCGTAGCCGGCTTGCTGGTGTACGATGTCGATCGTACTGAGGCTATTGGACATCATCACGACTGCCAATACTGCCAAAGCTAGGGGAATTTCGTAGCTGAGGGATTGAGCGGCGGCTCTGAGTCCTCCGAGGAGGGCGTATTTGTTGTTTGAAGCATAGCCGGACATCAGCAAGCCGATCGGCTGAATGCTAGAAAGAGCAATCCACAGAAATATCGCTGTCCCCATATCGGCGATCAGCATATGCTCTCCGAAGGGCACGATTAAGTAGGAGAGAAAAACTGGAATCACCACAATTACCGGGCCTAGGGTAAATAGCAGCGCGTCAGCTTTCGCCGGTACAATGTCTTCTTTGAATACCAACTTCAGACCGTCAGCAACGGGTGCTAAAACTCCCAGAGGGCCGATGAATTCCGGGCCTACCCGCTGTTGAGCGGCGGCGGAAATTTTCCGTTCCAGCCAGACGCTAGTGAGTACCCCGAAGACGGCAGCGACAATCATCAGCAACATTGGCAGCGGTAGCCAAAGCACTTGGGCGATGTCCGCCGGTAAGCCCAAATTCATGAGGGCTTCTACGAAACTTCCTTGTAAGTCAATTCCTGGGTTCATTTGTCCAGCTTTTGAGCGATCAGCATATAATTTTTCACCCGTCCTTCGTAGGAGTAGGCTTAGAAATCGGGGTCTTTGTAAAGATTTTTAATGCTTTACCGCCTAATAGTATATCGCCCGACAGGCTCCAAGAACGCACAGACAGGGTGAAGTTCTAATTATATGAGCCTGCAGCGTAGCTAATGGATGGGTAATTTATGTATTTTTACTTAGCCGATCGAGCTGATCGATTTTAGATTTTAGGTTTTAGATTGAATGCCAAACAAAAGGGCCCAGAGTTAACTCTGAGCCCTTTTAATGCTGTAAAGTGGCTTTCAAATGGCTTAAACCATTGATTTTACGTCACTTGTTTTATGGAACTGGGCAGAATCGAACTGCCGTCCAAAGCGGGTATTTACCTTCCGATCGTTCACAGGTTTATCCCCTCTAATCCTCGGGGCGGGAACCATCTTTATCCCAAATGGGGGGATTTTCTAGTGATTGCTTTCCTAGCTAGCCGACTAGAAACGTTTAGCTAGGGCATCCGTTGGGGGTTGTTATGCTACCTTTAACGGAGTGAGGTGGCATACACTCTAAACCGAGCTCAAGAAGTTTTTAGGCTACAGCTACGGCTTTGCGAGCGAAAGGAACGATGTTGTTCGCATTTACTATTTTTTTTGAGCCGATATTAACGAGAGTAGACTCCCTCTCGACCTGCATCACGGAGCAGCTTTCGCCACCCTGTCGAAACCATTACAGCCCCTCGTGTGTTCTTTTATGATAGACAATATTTCGTGTTGCGTCAAGTCAACCGATTTTAGATTTTGGATTTTGGATTTTGGCACAAAGCTGAGTCGGGAATATTTACATCTTGCACCATTTTCTTGAACAGGCTTTCCGGCCTGTTCCACAAGAGTTGAGTTTTCCTGTGGGGTGGGCCCCAGAACCCGCCCAGGTTTATTGACAAGGGTGCAAAATGTCAGCCCTGCCAAGTTTAATGCAAGTTGTCGTCCCAGACGCCGATGTAAATCCGATCGCGCTCGTTGCGTTCGATCATCCCTTCGAGCGAACCCTTCCTAAACGTAAACCGATTGCTCCGGCGCTGCTGCACGTCGCCCAAGCCTTGCAAAATCTCCTGGCTGGCGCCGCCCACCATCCCGTTTAAGGCGGTTCGCACCACCAAATCGTCCACCGACTGGGCAAAAGAACCCTCTGTTTGTACTAGCTCGCCCGAATCGCGATCGTAAATGTAGCCGAGAGTAATCCGATTGGGCAATATTTCGTAAAGTGCCGTGCGAGTATTCGGCCAATAGCCCCGCGCTTGAGAGTCAGTCGGTTCTCCCAATTCGGATAAAATCTGACTTTCCGCCGTACCAACGGCATACCCAGGGATTGTGGGAGTCTTCTGATAACTGGTTCCCGGTTGTTCGCTGGGTGCGGGCGATCGATCTGGCGGCAGCTCTTTGTCAACAAGTTTTTCTGTTGGTGTAGGTTCGACAGCCTCGGGAGAAGGCGCTGGTGTTGGCGCTGGGGCGGGTGTTGGAGTTTCAGCAGCGGGCGCTGGTGTTTCAACAGCAGGCGCTGGTGTTTCAGCATCCGGCGCTGGTGTTTCAGCAGCCGGCGGAGTTTCTCTGCGAGTCGGGGCTGGCGTTGATGTCGGCGCGGGAATTGGTGCGGGGCTTGAGCGCGCGTCTGGATCAGCAGGGGCCGAAGTGCGATCGTCCTGGGCCACCGGTGCGGGTTCTGAAGACGGCCGGTTGAGGAAAACCCTCGCAATCCCGACCAAACCTGCCACCATAAGTGCGATCGCCACGAACCCCAAAATCCACCAAACCTTGCGGTTGCTGTCTCCAGAAGACACCACAGCAGGCGCTGTTCTGGAACCCGCAGGCGACTGAGGCCCGTGTCCCGGAATCACCGCCACCGTCGGCCCGGTGCTCGGCGACGCTGCACCAGGAGGCTGCCCGTGCAGCAGCGACAGCCACTCATCCACGGTAGCAGGGCGATTTTGAGCTTCTACCGTCATCCCCCGCATCACCGCAGAGCTGACAGCCGCACTTAGCTCAGGCCGCAAGTCGCGGGGTGATGGCATCGGTTGGCTGGTGCGTAAAATTGCAGCCACCGGCACCTGTGCTGTCAGCAGAGTATAAAGCGTCGCCGCCATACCGTAAACATCTGTGGCGGGCGTATATTTTCCTTGAGCAAAATACTGTTCTGGCGGCGCGTAGCCGTCGGACACCATATTAGTGTGACTTTGGGTTGCACCGGGAGTAAACTCGCGGGCAATGCCAAAGTCAATCAGCACGACTTCCTGAGTACCTTGGCGCAAAAGAATGTTTTGCGGCTTGACATCTCGGTGCAGCAAACCCTTTTGATGAACAACTTTTAAAGCAGAGCCAATTTGAGTGATGTAGAGAATTGCGAGATTTTCTGGCAACGGATTATTTGAACCGACTACATCGCCCAAATTCTGACCGGCTATGTAGTCCATCACCATGTAAGGCTGCCCGTCTTCCACAAAGAAATCGCTGACGCGGACAATATTCGGATGAACGCAGGAAGCTAACCGCCTCGCTTCGTCTTGAAACTTGCGATCGAACTCAGCAAAATTGGGTTGCTGCCGCAGAGATTCGTTGAGGGTTTTAATGACTACAGGCTGTCCTAAATAGCGGTGATTTGCCCTGAAGGTTATTCCAAAGCCGCCGCGTCCCAATTCTTGTTCGAGGGTGTACTTTCCACCCTGTAAAGTTTTGCCGATTAGCGCATCCATATGTCCAGGCGATCGCGTACCAGAGAATATGGCTGATTATTGCACGTATGGTCGGCTCTCCTCACCAGTCCAAAGAGCGATCGCAATCCTCGATCGGCGTTGCCATTCCTTCCCGAATTGATTCCCGCATCCCCGGCACTGAGAGAAGATACAGTGTTTCCTGAACATATGCGGAGTCTGATTCAGATAATAACACTGCATTGCTAGTCTGTCCTGCGATCGCGATCGGTTGAAGAGACTGACTCATGGGAGCGATCGACTGCTGCAACTGCTTTTGGGCTTCATTGATTGGAATCATAATTTTCCACTTGTCTAAATACGCTTTTCTCGATGATGTGGGGTGGCTGTAGACACTCCCTTAATTATGAGCTATATTTCTCAATTGCTTATCTAGTTTTGTACTTGATTAACAGTACTATCTTCAAAAGAGCATTCTGTAAATACTAAAGATTGACTATCTTTATTCAACCGTATCGAGATAAGTTCAGCAATAACTTGAGAAAAAGGTACTATAAACCTAAACAAAGAAAGTAAAATAACTAATCTAACTACTCCAACTATATTTTCAACAAATGGAAATCGATCGAATAGCGAGAAAACTGGAGGAATCACAAAATACATAATCAACAAGCTCAAAAAATTTGCAACTTGCTCTCTTTCATTGAGTATTTTAGTTGCAGATCTAGAACTAAACTCAACATCACCATTTTCATTATACGGATGCGGAGTCAATTTAATTTCTGAATCACTACTGACAACAAAACGAACTCCTAATGCTTGATTTCTCTCTATGTGCCCTATTCGACATTTTCTTTCAGAATCTTTAAGTCCTGCATCATCTATTTTTTCCACCTTCATTTCAGGATGAGGTTGTGGATCAAAGTAGAAATCAATTATCCTAGATCCTTCCGAAAACTCGAATCTTATTTCCTCCGATTTCACAACTGAATTTCCAGTATTTTCTAGATCAAACTTCACATTTGACAAGTTAACTATTTCTTGATTTTCATACAAAACTTTGACTTTATTTTTAAGATTTTTATCGATATTCACAAGACCAGATTCAATATTTAAGCTGTAGGACAATCTCTTGCCACTTCCACTCTTTTTACTTATCCCCGCTAAAGCATAACCACCCAGAAACGCCAGAACCGCAGAAAGAATTGCTACTGCCACGCTCTGTAAAAACGTCTTATCTAGAAATATATTGTTTGTATTACTCGGAGGACTAGGAGTTTGTGCATAGGTCAACGGTGAAACTGATCCAAAGAGAATCATAGCAATTATAAAAATCAATATAAACTGAATGTGCTTCTTACTCATACTCTTTAACCTCAACTCTAGTTACCGCATAATACTCTACAAAAGATCATACCACACACCAAAATAGTCTGACTGTTATTGCTTTAGTGGTCTCACAAAAATTTCTACGTTAACTTTGACACGGATCGTGGGTCAAGGATGCAAGCCAGTTTGTATCCCAAATCACCTGGTTCCTCGAACACTATTCACATAAATAGCGAGCTATTTCTCGAACCGCCTGTCTCGTCGGCTCGCTGATTGACATCTTCAGCCACCATCATTGCATTGATGTGCGTAAAGATGCGATCTAATTCCCCAATGGCGTCGAGTTCCGCTACCTCTTCTGCCATTAGTTGGTCTGCCTTCTTCTTCTCTAACAATTGTTCCATGCGCTGTTGCAGCGATTCACTAAATTTGAACAACTTCCACCCATCCACTTTTTCAATGCAAATCTCATGGATTAACGAGGAGGGTTTGTTGAGAATTGAAACCATTGTAGGCTCCGAACTTCGGGTTTTAGGTAGTGACTAAATTATAGCTTTTATTCAATCTGCCAGATTTAATGCTCCAACAGAGAACCTTCAAATTACCGCCAAAACCAGTGGCTTAAACAACGAAACGGCGTTACAGTTCAAGTCGGATGATATTCATCCCTGCTTATTTGCCATCGCCATATCTTGCCTTCTTCAGGATCGTCCACCTCTGCAATGAACTTCATTCCTACTTTTTGCAACACGCTATTCGAGGCATTTTTTTCAGCTAAAGTGTGGGCGATGACTGCTTTCACCTCCTCGTGAGCGAAAGCATAATCGATCATTCCCTGTGCCACCTCAGTTGCAAATCCGCGATTCCAATATTCGGAAGCAATTTCATAACCTATCTCTATAGTCCCCGACTCATCAGGTGAGCCTGTGAAACCTCCATTGCCGACAAGCACTTGATTTTTTGGATGAATAAAGAAGTAGCTGTGCCAGTCAGTTGGAGGCGGATTGGATTCGGAAGATTCGTCAACAGGGAGGGAAAATGCTTCCGGGAAAAGAGGCCAGCTATTAGGCACTATGACATTTAAAATTGCTGCAAGCTCGCTTTTACTTCGTAAGAAAGCTTCTATGTGAATCCTTTCGACGGCAAGTAGTTGAAGATTCTTAGTTGTAATCATTTTTCTACCTTGTTTAACAAGTATTAGTCACACTATAGGCACTATCGAAACGCTTGTCTCGGAACCCTAGCGAGTTGGTAAGCACCCCGACTTTCCAACAATTGATATTGATTGGGCTGCAATCCTAATTGCACAAATTTCTCTGGATATCCCAGCAACAAAATAGAGGGAGAAGTTGGGTTTTTAGATTGCTTAATGTAGTCGATCGCCTTTGTGACAGCTCGGTAGTAAGTCACCGGCTCTTGGGTATAAAAAACCAGACTTGGTTTCCAGAAACCAACCATAATAAACTCTTCCCCTGGCAGCTTTTGTTGAACGGCAACCTGCGCTAACTGTCTCAGAGGTAACTGGCGGTTGATATCAACCACTTTGTAGGCCGGAGTAAGACCAAAGATGATAAATGCTACTAACCCGATGAGGTTAGCAACCAAAATCCAGCGCTGTTGCCGCTTCCAGAGTAAAAGTGCGATCGCCACCGCTGTAATTATCCAAATCGTACCGCCGACAATCAGCAATCCCGACTGCTGAATTGCTTGGGGAAAATTGGGCATTGCCGGGTCATCTCCCAGCCAGTTGTAGCTGTAGAAAGTTGCTCCGGCTACAATTAATAAAAATATGACATTAAAAATGTATGTAGCTAACAGCCCTCGCGGTAAAGAATTAGGTTTCTTTTCTAACTTTATGCGCCTGTTTTCAGGTTCGTTGCCTGCAATAATATCGCTCCACAGCAGCGTTACCAAAATCGCAGCGGCGGGGATTAAAGGCAATACATAACTGGGCAATTTGGTCACGGCGATCGTAAAAAAGCCAAAAATGCAGCCGAACCAAAATAAGGCAAATAAACTCAACTGAGCCGATCGCGGTTGACGACGCCAGTAACTGCGCTGCCAAAAACGGGTGCGGGCGATAGCCACCGGCAAATAAATCGACCAAGGTGCAAAACCCACTAGCACTACAAAAAAGTAAAAATACCAAGGCGCCGAGTGCTTGTTGACTACTCCAGTAAAACGCTGGAAATTGTGATAGCCGAAAAAGCTGTCAATATAAGTTTGACCGTTGGCTAAAATAACCAAAATGTACCAAGGCAGGGCGATCGCCAGAATAATCAAGATTCCCGACACCGGACGCATTTCGCGCCAAAGTTGCCGAAAATTGCCCAAATAAAGCCCGAAGCTGCCAACAATCAGCGCTGGCACGACAATTCCCACAGGCCCCTTAGCCAGAATTGCTAAGGCAATTAGTACGTAAAAAGTCAGATACCACTTATTGGGAAATCGGGAAGCGGAAACAGTGGAAAATTCTGCTTGTTCTCTCTGTTCTTCTAGAGTGTAACCGAGGAAAAATGCGAGCAGCGCCGAACACATACAGGCGACTAATAGCATATCTGAAACGCCAGTCCGTCCCCAGGCAATAGTTTGGGGATTTAAAGCTATTAGGGCCGCACCAATCCAAGGAGTAGAAAAAAAGAGGGGAAGACGGCGAGTTTTGAGTGTTGAGTTGTTATTGTCTGTTTCTTCTTCCGGCTTCCATCGAACTTCTTCCTGCTTCCTGACATCCGTTAAATCCCGTACAGTGCTCGTTGTCGAACTTCGTTCTTCCTGCGAGTGAGTGAACTTTTGTAGGGTATAAAATCCGAGGCAAGTCAGCCCGATCGCACACAAAGCCGAGGGAAGACGCACGGCCACTTCGTTAACGCCCAGAGTGCGGTAAGCCACGGCCATCAGCCAGTAAATCAGCGGCGGCTTGTCAAACCTGGTTTCGCCGTTGAAATAAGGAGTGATGAAATCCCCTGTCACCGTCATTTGACGGGCGGCTTCGGCAAACAACGGTTCGGTTTCGTCAACTAAACCGATGTTGCCGAGATTCCACAAGAAACCTACCCAGGCGATCGCGAACAGCCACAACAGCGACAGCAGCAAAGGTGCGATCCTCTTCGAGGGCTTCGCTAACGGGCGATTCCTAAACTCTGACAAATTTTTAATAACTTCCTTCACCCAAACTTCCTGCGATTTTAGATTTAAAATTTTAGCTCGCATAGAGAGTCTACCGAAAGATTCGCATTCTCGAAACTCCCAATTCGATCAAATCCGGTTAAATAGAGATGTTGCACCCTTCTCCACAAGGCTTTCATGGGCGGGCTCTCCTACCCACCCCACAAGAAAATTCACTCTTTGTGGAACAGGCCGGAAAGCCTGTTCTTTATAATGATGCCGCTATGTGAGGTTAACTCGCATAGTGGCATCGTTCTCAATAAAACCGTATCAACCGGGTTTCTTGACCAAAATCTCGGCACCTGCAGCTAAGCGTTCACGGCTGCAAAATTAATTGCCATTCTCGGGCTGTGCTGTTCCAAGCGGGCGAGGCTGTCTCCCCGGCGACGTAAGGGCCCCAGTAGTGGCGAGAACCATCCTGAGCAAAAACCACTAAAATGTCTCCCCGTTTGACTTGTAACTTGCCCTCCGGCAGCGATAGCATCAGTCCCTTGTCGCCACCTTCTCCGGGCGCAAAATCCCAGTGCGCGGGTTTGCCGTAGGATTCCTTGGCTTGCCGTTTCGACAGCAGGGCCACTCGCACTGGGTGTTCGCTGCGGTTGCTGACGCGCAGACTGCCGGCGGCTTTAGTATTTGCAGGGATTGAGGAAAGCAATTCCTCCTCTGATTGTGGGGGGGTTGGTGTTGAGTCGGGCTTGGGCTCGCTGGCGGTGTCTGCAGAAGCTGTCGCGACTGGGGAAACGGGGGGTATTAGGGGGAGTGCGGTGGCTTGTGAGGGCCAATCGCTGGACTGATTGGAACCGTGGGAGATAGTGATTTCAAAACGTCCTAGAAACATTCCTGTAATTAGGACGATCGACACTCCAATTACGATCTGGTAAATTTTAAGATTCATAAATTTTAGGCTTAAAGGATAGACTGCACCCGCAATGAGTCTTCACTATTTTTAATGTAAAACCAGGGGCTGCTGTGCCACAAGATACAGTTACACTTAATTACTTGACCGTTCTCGGCTATAGCTCGCCGATCGCTCAATACCATCTTAGATGTTAAATTTGAGATTTTAGATGGCGACATACTGACTCCGGTAAGAATTTGCAGTTGGTCGGGAGAGGCATTTGTTGACTCATCGGTATAGCTTTTAATACCAGTTGAAAAAAAGAATACCACTATAGGCCCGTACTCCCAACCCCAATATTCATCAGTCATTCCGCATCTCAAATCTCAAATCTCAACTCTCAAATCGTATAACTTTTATGCAAAATACCCGAATTAACAGATTAATTGATGTTCTGGGCGATCGCTTCCGAGGCTGGCTGAGCAATCCTTGGCGGCGGATTTCGCTTCTGATAATTAGCCTGCTGTTCGGCACTTTTTTGGGAACCGCTATTTCGACGATCGCCGGACAATCTGCGGATTGGGATATTATCGCGGCCGGGCTGTTGGTGTTGTTGACCGAGTTGGTGAACTGGCTGGTTTACGGTGGCCCGCGGTCTGTCGCCCGTTCTTTGTGGGTGGAGATGCTCAATGCTCTGAAAATTGGTCTGACTTACAATTTATTTGTGGAGGCTTTCAAACTCGGCTCGTGAAAAATGCTCAAATATTTGTCCGTTGTAGATAGTATTTATATAAACCTACGCTTAAAAAAATTGAATCTGTAGTGCCGAGTTTAGTGTCAGTCGATTTGAGATTTTAGACTTCGGCGTCAGCCCTCAGTCGAAGGAGTTTAGATTTGAGATGTATTCCACAGATGAATTGGGGATTTTGAACTAGGGTCTAAATTTGGGAGCTCTCCACGACCGGAGTTGGGGCTTGTATCCGTTTTGAGTGGGGTCAAATATTTGTCAATTGCAGATAGTATTTGTACAAAACCCGCCCCCGCATAGAGAGTTTTTAGGATATGGATCGATCGACTGTAACCCCTGTTGAAATTTTACATCGGTGGCAAGCCGGCGATCGCCCGATCGCTCGCGACTTCGATCAACTGGCTTTTTGGGAACTTGCAGACGATTTGCGATCCTCTTCGAGGGCTTCGCTAACGCGCGCTTTTGGCATTACTCCCGACAATGTAGCCGATGTTGTCCGCTGCAAAACCGATTTATTCTTTACTCTTCTTGACGAACTGCATACTTTCCCGCTAAGGTCAACTGTTTTCCTCGAAACTTTGTGGAATCTGTGGCTGCCGCTGGCCATGCAATTATCGGCTGCAAAACAAAGTTTAAACCGTCCTTTAATTCAAGGAATTTTAGGAGTGCAAGGAACGGGAAAAACTACTTTATGCCAAGTTTTGAGGCTGATTCTGGGAAAATTGGGATATTCTACTGTCAGCCTTTCTCTAGACGATCTTTACAAGACGTATGCCGATCGCCAACAACTCCAAAAAGCTGACCCGCGTTTGATTTGGCGCGGCCCCCCCGGCACTCACGATATTGACTTGGGAATCGCAGTTTTAGACAAGTTGCGCGGTTCTCAAACTCACAACTTAGCAGCAGTAGACAATCCCAAATCAGATGCCCTCAAACCGGATTTAATTAATAAAAATATAGAAATTCCCAGGTTTGACAAATCAGCCTATGGAGGTGCAGGAGATAGAAGTCAACCCGAAATTATTTCCGGTGCGGATATTGTACTTTTTGAAGGTTGGTTTGTCGGTGTGAATCCGGTGGTTGATGCCAAATTAAACGAGTTTTTGGCGGGTGCACCGTTTCCAATTTCCACAGAAAGCGACTGTCAGTTTGCGCGCGATATGAATGCGAAGTTGCACGACTATTTGCCGCTGTGGAACCGATTAGATCGGTTGATGGTTTTGTATCCCCAAGATTATCGCCTTTCTCAAGTGTGGCGCAATCAGGCGGAACGGGAAATGATGGCGGCGGGAAAGCCGGGAATGTCAGAAGCTGAAATTAATCGGTTTGTTGAATATTTCTGGAAAGCGCTGCATCCAGAGTTATTTATTAAGTCAATACTGGAGGGCGAGCGCGTGGATTTAGTAATTGAAATTTTGGGCGATCGCACTGTCGGCAAAATTTGTCGGGCGATCGACTTAAAATTAAACCTTTAAGGACACAACTTTGTTGTGTCCCTACCCTATTGCAGCCTTTAAGGACACAACATTGTTGTGTCCCTACTGTATAGCAGCTTATCGTGCACTCACTTGACAATTCAGAACTTATGCAAAACGTGATTTGACGCGGGAATTATAGGGGTAAGGCGGGGAATCAGCACCCTACAATACAGAGGTTTTGCATCGAGGATCGAGAATTTCTAAATTAACTGCCAGGAGTACCAAGATCGATCGCTTTCTGCATCAAATCGTCGGTAACTTCGCCCGGTGTACCTGCAGGCGTAATGTCCTGAGCCATCGAACGAAAATCAGCGGGATTACCGCTGGTATCTGCCGGCTTTGCCATATTATCTTGAGCAGCGGGAATAGGAAATTTAGGTGCAGTTGCAGCGGCTGCAGCTTGAGCGCCGGCACCTGTGCGATCGATGTCACTAACGCTGAATTCTTTTGAAGCTTCGTAGTCTGCTGATACATTAACGGTCGGCAACTTTTGTTCTCCAGCTTCCGCGCTTTCAGTGATCTGCTGAGCGTCAAAGTTTTCAATGTTATTTGGTTCTGTATTGATTTCAGACATAGCCGACTCCTTGCTAGTTTTATTTAACAATTCACTGTATCAATTATTACTTCTATCCCCAGGCTTTTTCATCTACCCGCAGATGTATCGTTGGCTTCTATCTTAAGGATGATTTATTCTAGGGTGGTGCATTAACATTACGCCACTTTCTGAAAAGAATGCAGCTTTAAATGAGCTCCCAACCTATACATACTAAGCCATTCCCCATTGTTTAATCTAAAATCTAAAATCTAAAATCTAAAATCGTATTACCTCTCGGGGATGGTGACTTGTACTTACAAATCTTGATATTTGTATATTCTGGAAGCATTTTTAAGGAATTTTGTTTATGAACTCACCCGCCGCCACCAATCCTCACTCTCTCTCCAACGACACTAAAAACATCGTTCAGACAATCAACGGGTTGGGTACAGATGAAAAACTGGCGCTGCTCTACTTTGTTTATGAAAAAATGGGAGATTCAATTACACCAGCCGCTCCCGCCGCCGCCGAACCAGAATTAGCTCCCATGTTGCTGGATGATTTTTACAAGCTTTCCCATGACCAACAACTGAATATAATGCGCGGTATTGTTAACCGCGACGACACGCCCTATTCCCACGCTTACGGAGCTTTAACTGCTAACAATCAGTTGGTAGTTTGGTATGCTTGGGCTATTGGTATGGGGGAAACAATTGTCGATATCCCCGAAGGATATGAGGCAACTGAGGCTGTCAATGGCGTGTTGGGTCAAATTGAAGGTCTTGAGTTTGAACAGCAAATTACAGTGCTGCGCGACGTAGCTAATAATATGGGCTACACCGATGTTAAACCAATTGCTACTCAGGCGGAAGTAGGGAAAACTTCTAGTCTTTAGATAAGAGTCTGGTGTTGCAACCTATCCTACACAAACTCTCCTCCTAGCAGAGAGAGACTCAAGAATAAAGGAATTACCCAAAACCTCTATATGTAGGGTGCGCCGAGGTGCACCCTACCGCTATAATTACTAGGTAAAACCTTTTTTGGCTCTTACTGATATTTATTCTTTCGTGTCTTAGAGAGGGACGAAAGTTTTTGTATGAGCAGTTAAAATCGGCTCTTCTGAGAAATATAAAAAGGTCTTCAGTCAGCAAGTGAGTTTTTTAGGGTAAACTTTTCGCGGGAATTCCATCCGAAATATCGAACCTTTGTTGGGTTGACTTTCGGCAGTAATTGTACCGTCGATCATCTTGACTAAAGAAGCACAAATAGCTAGTCCTAAACCAGTGCCGGGATATTGGCGAGTTGTACTTTGGTCGCCTTGGTGGAACTTGTCGAAAATGTGGGGAAGATCCTTTTCACAGATGCCGATTCCTGTATCCCGAACAGTGATCATTAACCGATCGCAATTTGATTCCCGCACCTCAATGTAAATGCTCCCCTCATGCGTGAATTTAACGGCGTTGGAAACGAGATTCACCAAAATTTGCCGCAGGCGCAACTTGTCATTCACTATCAACTGATCCTGCAAGCAGACGCTGACGGACAATGCCACGTTCTTATCGGTGGCTTGATTTCCGAATTCCAGGGCGACATCGATTACTAAATGCGCTAAATTAAATTTTTCAATTTTTAATTCAGTGCGGCCACTCTCGATTTTGGAGAGGTCGAGAATATCGTTAATTAGCAGTAGCAGGTTTTTGCCGTTATGTAAAATGCGCCCCACCATTTCTGTTTGCTGGGCGCTCAGCAGTTGTTTGTGCTGGCGCAGCAGCAATTGGGAAAAGCCGATAATCGAATTCATGGGAGTTCGCAATTCGTGGGACATAATGCCCAAAAATTGCGATTTTAACTTGGCTGCTTCTAGCAGTTGCAATTTTTGCTGTTGAATGCGTCGCGCCTGATTTTCCAGTTCTTCCTGCTGGCGAATTAGCAGCTCGTTTTGCAAGTCTAAAAGCTGTTCCTGCTTTTTTAATTTTTCGATCGCCAGCGCGTTGTTAATCGCGATCGCAGCTTGTTTTCCCATCACCGCCAGCAGTTGCTGAGTATGCCTGTCAATCGCCCTGCTGTCTTTGCCGTTGCCGATTGCCAACACACCCAAACGCCCGCTTGGCGCGGACTCGATCGCCGCAGCACAGGCCGCCGCCGGCAGCCCGCAGTCGCCAGACTCCGACCGCAACAGTACAGACTCTCCCGTCGCAAATGCTTTCCACAGCAGCTTGTTTTGCACGTGCGGGGTTGTGCCCTCACCAAAGTTTTCCGTGCCCCCGACAGCGCTGACTTTCAGGCCGCTGCAATCGTACTCCAGGAGAGCAACTAAGCAAAATTCCGCTCCTGTGATCGCCTCTACAGTCGCATCCGCAATGCCTTGCAACAACTGGCACAAGCTACCCGCGCGCTGGCTCAACAGATTTGTAAATCGATCGATCGCGTGCAACTCGTGTTCCCCGTCCCGTACCGTCCGGGCTTCACACCAATTTTTTACTGTAAAATTGTTTTCCGAGGGCACTTGATCGGGCAAAAATTCTGGTTCTGCTTGGGGTGCGGCTGGAGTTTTTTGGATGGCGTCGATGTCGGTGTAGGTTCCCGCCCACTCCAAAACTTCCTGACTGTCTAGATTAGCGGGCGTTCCTCTGGCCAGGTTCCAGCGGTAAATGCCCTCTCGCGTCCGCAGACGAAATATAATTTCGTAATTTGACGCCGGGAACTTAGAAGTGTGCGATCTCGCCAAAAGACGAGGACGGTCTTCTGGGTGGACCTGCGCCAGATAGCCGAAACCCAAAGCTGCTGCTGCTGGTACGCCGGTGTACTCCTCCCAGCGCTGACAGAAATAAGTCGCCCAGCCGTCGGCATTTGTTTTCCAAACTATGTGAGGAATTGCGGACCACAGGCGATCGTCCTGAGTTTTGCAATCGCCAACTTGCGGTTGGGGGGATGTTATTTCAGATACTTTGTCTAAGATTTCAGAGTCGGAAAACTCCAACGCAAAAGACTTATTGCCGTCATACTGAGTCATAACAGGTTATATAAATAAGCATTGGACTTGAGCCCTAACACCGGCTAAAGACTCGTGCTGCTAGCTTTATTGATTTTGACGAGCCAAGTGCATCAAAATTTTTTATACTTTAAATTTATCTGGGTAGTGATATCTTTACCTCTATCAACGGGCGGACACTGAGATAATTCAGTTAAAATGTTGAAACATTGAGAGCTTACCTGTCCCGAGGAAGGCTCGTGCAGGCATCGCCGCAAAATAACTTAAAAATTAACTTGCATTCTTGGCTGCTGCATGAGTATGCTTAAAAATGATGTGCAGCCTGTAAAACCATAAATCAGGACACATTCTCAAATTTACTCAGTTTATCTGAGTCAGTTGACGATATTTTAAAAGTTTAGCGGGCTATTGGAAGAAAGATGAGTAAAATTCGCGTTGCTTTGGTAGAAGACCATGACCTGACAAGAGTTGGCATTCGCACAGCTTTACAACAGCGTGACACTATAGAAGTTGTCGGCGATGCAGCTAACGCTACAGATGGATTGAAACTGCTTCAGTCTTCAAAACCTGACGTGGCAATTGTAGACATTGGGCTGCCGGATTTTGATGGCATTGAACTTACACAAAAGTTCAAAAAAACCGTAGCGGAGTCCGATCCAGATACAAAAATTTTGATTCTGACTTTTCAGGATAATGAAGAAGAAGTTCTGGCAGCTTTTGCCGCCGGAGCTGATTCTTACTGCATGAAAGATATTAGCTTCGATCAGTTATTAGATGTAGTAAAAGTAACTCACGAAGGTAATTCTTGGATCGATCCGGCGATCGCCCGTATCGTCCTGAAACAAGCTCGCACTCAGGAACCTGCACCGGAAGAACCGAAGGCTGAGGGCAAAAGAGTCACAATTAAGGCTGCTGAACCTGAGTTTAGTCACATCATTGAGACTTACCCTTTAACGGAACGGGAATTAGAGGTTTTGGAACTGATCGTGCAGGGTTACAGCAATGCTGCAATCGCCGAAAAGCTCTACATTACTGTCGGTACAGTCAAGACTCACGTCCGCAATATTTTGAACAAGTTGTGTGCTGATGACCGCACTCAGGCTGCCGTTCTCGCCCTGCGTTCTGGCTTGGTTGGATGAAGCCTTATCATCAGGCAAAATCAAGTTAAAAGTAGGGTGCGCTAGGCGCACCTTACGACCACTGATTTAGGGTGTGCAGTGCACACCGACTGACTAATTGTTTATTATTAAAAAAAGCAAAAGTTTAAATCCGCATCTATCCCAGTATAGATATTTTATTTAAACTTTTGAGAAGTAAATCTATCTTGAGATAGATGATAAAAAAAACTCATATTACTAATACTTATTGTTGAGCGATCCCCAGTTAGATAAATTTCGCTCGCACTGCCAATATTGCGCGAGATCAATTCAGAAAAGGCGCAGGCAGAGGCAAGAATAACATACTTTTAGGAATACTTAAGCCTTAAAAAAATTATATCCGCAGAGCGATGCTGAGTTCGCTTAAAGTTGCGAAATTAAAAGTATCAACTGCTACTGAAATATTTTAGAAAGAGGTATTATGGCCGCCCCAATTGAATTCAAGTTATTTGCTCCCTATAACAAAGGAGCTGCCTTGATTGGCTCTTTTTCTAATTGGGAAGAGATTCCGATGGAAAAGGACGAAGAGGGTTATTTCCGCACGCGAGTTGAGTTGGAGGATGGCGTTTATCAATACAAATTTCGCGTTCAGTCGAAAAGCTGGTTTCTGGAAGCGGATCAGTGGGTAGATATAGTCGATCCCTACGCGACTGATATCGACGATCCTACTCAAAACGGCCTTGTTCGGATCAAAGATGGCGATCGCATTGTCGATACCTATGTTTGGAAACACGACGATAAACCGCTACCGGCCGATCGGGAATTAGTGATTTATGAAATGCACGTTGCTGACTTTTCCGGTGGCGAAGCCGATCCCCTCGCCCGCGGCAAGTACAAGCACGTCGTCGAAAAACTCGATTACCTAGTCGAACTCGGCATCAACGCGATCGAACTCATGCCCCTCAAAGAATACCCAGGCGACTACAGTTGGGGCTACAACCCCCGCTACTTCTTCGCTGCCGAGTCCAGCTACGGAACCACAGAAGAACTCAAAAACCTGATAGACGAGTGTCACGGGCGCGGTATTCGCATCATCATGGACGGGATTTACAACCACTCGGAATCATCGAGCCCCCTCACTCAAATCGATCACGATTATTGGTATCACCACGAACCCCGCGATCCCGACAACAATTGGGGCCCAGAATTTAACTACGAATTCTACGACGAAAATTTAGGCACTTTCCCGGCGCGCAGATTTGCTGGCGATACAGTCCGCTTCTGGATTCAAGAATATCATCTCGACGGCATTCGTTTCGACGCGGCCCGACAAATTGCTAACTACGATTTTATGCACTGGGTAGTTCAAGAAGCCAAAAATGCCGCCGGCCCCAAACCGTTTTATACCGTTGCCGAATACATTCCCGACGAGCCCAGCATCACGAATCTAGACGGGCCGATGGACGGCTGCTGGCACGACAGTTTCTATCACTCCATAATTCCACAACTGTGCGGGGACAATTTTGATTTAGAACGGCTCAAAGAGGTAATCGACTGCAAGCGGCAAGGTTACTTGGGTGCTACGAATGTAGTCAATTATTTGAGTAATCACGATCACGATCGCGTTTTTGCCGAATTGGGCGATCGCGGAATTTTGGATGAAGCCGCCTTCAAGCGGGCAAAGTTGGGAACCGTGCTGTTAATGACAGCAGTTGGCGTGCCACTGATTTGGATGGGCGAAGAATTTGGCGAATACAAAGGCAAAACAATTGAGCAATCTAAAATTGACTGGACGCTGCTAGGAAATGAGATGAATAAAGGTTTGTGGGAATACTACAAAGGCTTGATTCACCTGCGTAAAAATAACCAAGCACTTTACACAGAAAACATTGAATTTTTCCACGAAGATCCAGACTCGAAAGTTTTTGCTTACACTCGCTGGAACGATGAAGGTTCGAGAGTTGTAGTAGTGGCGAATATGTCGGAAAATTATCTGGCAGGTTACAGCGTTCCCCACTTCCCTGCCAACGGAACTTGGCACGAATGGACGGGTAATTATGATATTGAATCGGGCGATCATAATATTATGATTGACTTGCCGGAATACGAAGCGAAAGTGTTTGTTTGGCAGTAAGTTGTTCGGCATTGAAAGCACTCATTCCCCATTCAAAAATATCAGGACTGAAGTTCTTACTACAAACCCGAAAAAAAATGTTGGTAGTAATACCAATTTAATGTGAAGTTGCACATATCTCGATCCCCCTCGCATCCCCCTTAAGACATTTGTGACAAGTTAAGAAAAAGTGCAAATTGTCAAGGGGGTAGACCAAAAAAGGTAAAATAGGATGAAACCTTTA